>NZ_JAVRBF010000276.1:0-549 GCF_032436805.1 Streptomyces sp. P17
GCTCAATCGGCGGTGTTAGGCGCTTGGCGAGCGTATTGATAAGTTTTTTCCTGTCGTCGTCCTCTAACATGGGGAGTCCTGCCATTTGAATGGCGGCTTCCCGTGCTAAGGCGTTTCGATCAAGTGCAATAGAGACCTT
Source organism: Streptomyces sp. P17 (assembly GCF_032436805.1). Taxonomy (NCBI): domain Bacteria; kingdom Bacillati; phylum Actinomycetota; class Actinomycetes; order Kitasatosporales; family Streptomycetaceae; genus Streptomyces; species Streptomyces sp. P17. Next base: position 140 of record NZ_JAVRBF010000276.1, read on the forward strand.
TCTTTCTTCTATGCTATCCGGGCGGGTAAGCTCAATACGTCGTTCCGACTCGCGGTGTTTGCCACACGCTAACCTTATCGCCTGCTGCTGGTCGTCGTTCGAGATTTGCAGTCGAGTCGCCACCTTCACGATCAGCGAGGCCATATCCAGCGCATCAGGCCTTGCCTCGCTCTCTAGTGCATCAGGCACTTCGGGGAAATGACGGCGAAGAGGGTAGACACTAATGCCATGCTCATTCAGATGGCTCACCCATTCGTCCCAGCTTTCTGCTGTATGAGGAGAAGGGCGCTTCGGTGTGTTGTCACTTTGCACTTCGTCTAGGTCGTCACCGCCAATGAGGTCTAGGCCTCCTTGCCTGCTTAGAGGTGGAGTGTCAGGTCCCGTGCCTGTAGGCTCTGTGTGACGTGTAT
>NZ_JAVRBF010000277.1:0-548 GCF_032436805.1 Streptomyces sp. P17
GCCGACTTCACGCATGTCGCCGCCTGGAGCGGTGTCGTCTACGTCGCCTTCGTCGTGGACACCTTCTCCCGGCGCATCGTCGGCTGGTCCGCCTCCACCTCCAAGGAGACCCAACTCGTCCTGGATGCACTGGAGATGGCCCTGTGGCAGCGCGACCGCGAGGACCGCCGGCACACTCCGGGGCAGCTGATCCACCACTCCGATGCCGGGTCGCAATACACGTCGTTCCGCCTCGCCGAACACCTCGACACGGCCGGCATCGCGGCGAGTATTGGATCAGTCGGGGACGCGTTCGACAACGCCCTGATGGAGTCGACGATCGGTCTGTACAAAACCGAGTTGATCAAACCCCAGCGTCCATGGAAGTCGCTCTCCCAGGTCGAGTTGGCCACCGCCGAGTGGGTCGACTGGTACAACCACCGGCGCCTCCACGGTGAGATAGGCCACGTTCCGCCCGTCGAGTACGAGGCCAATCACTACATGGAATCCACGAAACCCCAGGTCACAACCACAATCTGAGATCTCTACCGAACCCGGGGCGGTTCAAA
>NZ_JAVRBF010000160.1:0-2231 GCF_032436805.1 Streptomyces sp. P17
TACCAAGAGGTCCTGGTTGTTCAGGTCAATTCACGGATTCCCACCCGCCCGCAACGATCAGTTTGTTCACGGGCTCTCAGAGGTGGGCCACTCCTCAAGTACCGGGTCGGGGGGGTACTGAGTGGTCCGGAAACGAGACCGCAGAGCGGGGATAGCGCGATCAGCGGCGCTGCCGTCGGCGAGGTACCAGGTCGAGCCCTCCCGGCCGTGGCCGACCCGCAGCCGGCGCAGCCAGCCGCGCGGCTTGAGGACGGTCTCGTAGACGACCCGCAGCGTCGTGCGGGAGATGCCCGCTTCCTCCGCCGTTTGCCGCTCGCTGGCGTGATGCAGTAGGCCGCCCGCGATCTCCGCGAAGTTCAGATGCGCCCGCAGTACCCGCAAGGCGGTCCGGCCCCGCTCCCCGCGCCAGGGCGTGGTCTCGATCCGGTCCCGCAGTGCGGCGAGAACCTCGTACGCGTGCGGGCGCGACTCCAGGACTCTCGTGCTGCTGACCGCGGCCGAGGCGCTGGCCCAGACCCGGCGGATGTAGTCCAGGGCGCGTGCCTGACCGGAGCGCAGCGCGATGTGCCGGGCGTGCCGTCCGCCCTCGTGGTCGGGGTGGAGCAGTAGTCGGGTCAGCTCGTCGACGGTGCCGCCGGCGCGGGCGACGTGGCAGGCGATGGCCGCCGTGATCCGGTGCCCGTGCTCGGCCGCGCCCTGACGGTCCGCACGCAGGACCACGGTCCGGCCGTCGGGGGAGAGCTTGCTGTAACTGCCCGCCGCGTAGCGGCCGGTGAGGTCTCCGAGAAGAATGAGATCGGCTGCAGCTGGAGGCAGATAGTGAAGGCCCAGTCGCTCGCCTGGGTGAAATGGCCGTCGGGGAGAACCTGTCTGGTGGGTGCTGTGTGGCACTGTGGAGCCGTCCCGCAAGGACAGAGACGCCACCGAGGCCCGCTAAAACCACGGGTGGTGTCCGGTACCGACCTCCAATCGGTGCCAGCGATGCCTCCAGGATGGCCATCCTGGAGGCATTCGTATGCCTGGCTCCGGTGCTGGAGGCAGGCGTCCCCATCGCGGCTCGACCGAGGTCGATTCCGAGTGCTGTCAGCGGGTTCACGGCCTGATCAACGCCGTCTGACCTGGGCCGACTCGGACCAAACCAGAGGGCGATTGCCTCTGGCTGACTCCGAGCAGCTCGGTTCGAATCGGGGTCGAATCAGAGCGGTTTCCTCTGACTGCCTCCGGTCGCCTCTGCAACCCGACCTAGCAGGTCACAGCCGATCCGAACCACGAAGCCGCAGGTCAGAATGGTGCTCCAGGAATACCCGGCGTAGCATCCGAGTATCGTTCCCATCCGGAATAAGCCCAGGTCAGAGCACATTCGGCAAGGTGAAGATGGCACGCCGGGTCGAATCCGGGTCGAATTCCGTCGTGTGGGTGCGGACCGGTCTTCGCCGCCTGTCGTGCCAATCGACGAAAACGCTGTGACCAGCGGAAATGCTTCCGGAGGCCGGACCTCTCGGACGATATAGAAATATCGTCCGAGAGGTCCGGCCTGATCAAATGCGGATGATCTGGACATCGGTGCGGCTCTGTCAGACCTCGCTCGTATCCTCACGCCGTGATCGCATCTCAAGGTTCAGGCACGTCCGGGAGTGACGCAGCAGTACTCGCCGCTTGGCCACCTCAGCCGACGACGCTCGATGCGGGGAGCGGTGGGCGCGAGGACCGGTTACGGATGCTTCGGCTGATGCGGTCCGTCTGGGACGACTTCAACGGGGCCCGCCGTGAACTGATCAAGAAGGAACTCGCAGCCGCCCGGGCCCGGCAGGCCGAAGTCACCGCTTACTGGAATCGGCACAGAGCCACGGTCAAGAACCGATGGGGCAGTCGTACCAGTGGCCGTGGGGAAACCACCGTCGCGGACATCTCGGAGGTCGCGGCGCAGTGGCACCGAGACAACGTCATCCTCTCTGCGAACGTCTCGGCAATGGAACAGAAGAGTGGCGAGGTCAGTCCCTACCTGTGGCAATGCCCCTTGGGCTTCGGTCATAAGCCGTGGCCAGCCTGGCCTAAGGACCGCATTCAGAAGGGTGCGGGGTGTCCCGAGTGCCGACGCTTGATCCGGCTCGCGGACCTTCCGACGCTGGCTGCTCAGTACCGTGGACAGACGCCGGGGGAGTGTCTAATCAACGGCGGATCTGATGATCAAGGAGACGCCAGAGATGACCGACACCGTCGTTGAGCAGGAG
>NZ_JAVRBF010000161.1:0-2060 GCF_032436805.1 Streptomyces sp. P17
GGTCTTTGGCCGGTGCGGCGAGGGTGCGTGCCGGGCGCCGTGGGTGCTGTGCGGGACTTTCAAAACACCCCCTAGCATGGGCGCGTGCAGACGATGCCCGCCCATGCAGCCCTCCACAACGACCGTGAGATCGAGACGCTCCAGGAGTTCGACGCCACCGTCTCGGCCCGCGGCACGCTCGCCGGATTCCGGATCCAGGCCGTCGATCTGACGGACCGCACCCGCGAGTTGCTCACCACGGACACGGCGGGCGCCGTCTTCCTCGGCTGCCCGATGCGCGAGGACGCGGCCGCGAAGATCCGCGCGGACGGCGCCATGGTCTTCCCGCCGGTCCCGGACCTGCCCTTCGACCCGTACCGGGGGCTCCTCTACTCGCCGGACGAGCTCTTCGCCGGACTCGACAAGGGGTACGAGCAGACGCCCGACGCCCTCTCCCATGCCTGGTTCCAGCGGACCAAGGCGGACGGCGACATATTCGCGTCGATGCTCCGCTCCGTCCACGACGACGCCGTCTCCGACGCCCTCGACGAACTCCTGCGCGGAACAAGGGTCGTGGGCGTCATGGGCGGCCACGCGATGGCCCGCGGCACGGAGGCCTACGCCGGTGCCGCCCGCCTCGGCCGGGAGCTGACCCGCGCGGGCTTCACGGTCGCGACCGGCGGCGGCCCGGGCGCGATGGAGGCGGCGAACCTCGGCGCGTACGCCGCCCCGTACGACAACACGATGCTCACCGAGGCGCTCCGACTTCTCGCCAAGGAACCGAAGTTCACCCCGTCCATCACGGCCTGGGCGACGGCGGCCTTCGAGGTGCGCACCCGCTGGCCCAAGGGCGGCGGCTCCGTCGGCATCCCGACCTGGTTCTACGGCCATGAGCCGCCGAACGCCTTCGCCACGCACATCGCCAAGTACTTCGCCAACGCCACCCGCGAGGACGGCCTGCTGGCCCGCGCCAACGCCGGCGTGGTCTTCCTGCCGGGCGCCGCCGGGACCGTACAGGAGATCTTCGACAACGCGACGCCGAACTACTACGAGTCCCGGGGCGAGCCCACGCCCATGGTGCTGGTGAACCGGGCGCACTGGACGGAGAAGCTGCCGACCTGGCCGCTGCTCCAGTCGCTCGCGCGGGAGCGTTCGATGGAGTCCCGTATCGCCCTGGTCGACCGGATCGAGGAGGCTTCGGAGGCATTGAAACGTCTCGGCGGTTAATAAGAGGGCAAAGCCAAGGTCCTTGGCCCGCATATGCGTTGACACTACTTACGCAGCACTTATAAACCTGTGAGCCTCTTGGGAGTGGAGTTGCCCGTGCGACTCCGCCCCCTCAACCCCCCGCATTTGCGCAACATGTGAAGGACCAACGTGGCAGTCCTGTCCATACCCCGCCGTACCGTCGCCCGTTCCGTGCGTGTGCTCGGCATCGCCTCCGCCTCGGCCGCGCTCGTGCTCGGTGTCAGCGGTAACGCGTTCGCGTGCGACATCAAGGATTTCTCCGCCGAAGCCAAGTGTGACGGTGACAACGGTGTCATCACCGTCACCGATGTGGACGCCGCCGGTGTCCCGGCCACCGTCAGCGTCTACCTCCAGAACAACGGCGCCGACCTGAAGAAGGTCGGCGAGCAGGTGGTCGAGGGCTCGCGCGAGGGCGTCACCATCACTTTCGCCGAGAACTGGAAGCCGAACGCCGAGTACCGCATTCACGTCAAGGCCGAGGGCTATGTCGACGAGGACATCAAGCCGAACCTGACGACCCCGTCCACGGCCTGCAAGAAGGAGGACACCCCGGCCCCGTCGGACAGCCCCACGCCGACCCCCACGCCGTCGGACTCCGCCTCCACCCCGGCCGAGGAGACCCCGGCCCCCTCGCCCTCCGAGGGCGACAGCACCGCCCCGGCGGACACCAGCAGCAACGCCCCGTCCCCGGCCGGTGAGTCCAACCTCGCCGAGACCGGCGCCGACTCCAACACCGGTCTGATTGCGGGCATCGCGATCGCCCTGGTCGCGGTCGGCGGCGGCGCCGTCTTCTTCGGCCTCCGCAAGCGCAGCACGCGCTGACAACCGGAGCG
>NZ_JAVRBF010000278.1:0-541 GCF_032436805.1 Streptomyces sp. P17
GCCGTGGCCGAGCTTTCTCCCACGGCGTTAGGCAAAACCATGCGGCTAGGCCAATGGCTGGACAACGGCCAGGGAAAAGATATCCCCGACCCCTACCAAAAAAGCCCAGAAGCCTTTGCACACGTACACCAGCTAATGGATGCCGCCACCCGCGCCTGGGCCACTCGCCTAGGCTAGGTGCGCAGTCACCTGTTTTACCTTTAACACGTGGATACAAAGAGAGCATGAGCGACGTAACCCCCTCGCACGGCCCAGCACCGCAAGACGACGAGATCGATCTAGGCCGCTTGTTCGGCCTGCTGCTAGACCACAAGTGGTGGATTGTAGGCATTACCGCGCTATTTGCGGCGCTTGGCGTGGTGTACGCCCTGCTGGCCACGCCCGTGTATGAAGGCGACGCGCTGGTGCAGGTGGAGAAACGTTCCACTATTAACCCACTAGCAGGTTTAGAAGGCATGCTCGGCCAAGAAGGCGACAGCATGACCTCTGCCGAAATACAAATCTTGCAGTCTCGGATGGTGCTTGGGCAGGTAGTCGAGCG
>NZ_JAVRBF010000279.1:0-540 GCF_032436805.1 Streptomyces sp. P17
CCGCGAAGCGGTCGCTGACATGTCGCAGGTGCCTGTCCGAGTGCTCGCGAAGGTCAGGCTGATCGTCGCCAAAGGCTCCCTGAACATCAAGAATAAACTGCGTGCCGAGGCTGAGAAGTCGCGGCACTTCAAGCTGTCCACCCACATCAACTACGAGCTTGACTCTGACGAGTACGGCTCGCAGATCGGGCCGGTGAAGGTGGGTGCGGGCAACCTTGCGAACATCGCCTACTTCGGGGGCTCGCGGGGTGGCGGTGGGACGCTGCCTGACCCGCGTGTGGCGCTGGAGGCCGAGACAGCCGAGTTCATGCGCCAACTCGCGGACGCCGCGGTCGAGTCGGTGTTCTCGTGAGCACCGTCGTCGACGCTCTGGACGCGATGAAAGCCCGCCTCGAGTCGGTGCTGTCGGTGCCGGTGCTGATCGGTGACGGCACGGGCTCGACGCCGCCGTTCGGGGTGGTGTGGTCCGGGACAGAGGATCGGCAGGCCGACGAGTCGGCTGCTGGCTCGTGCGGGCAGTGGTCCGCACCTGTGGGCGTG
>NZ_JAVRBF010000280.1:0-538 GCF_032436805.1 Streptomyces sp. P17
AGCACAACCACGGCCCGGCCCGCACCCCGAGGAAGCGGTCATGAGCGCCCTCGCAGGTGTCACCGGCGGCGCCTGGCACATACCGAGACCGACGGTGCGCCGCCCCGGATCCAGCACTGCAGCACGGGCCCCTCCGCCATCTGCAATCAGCCGCAACCGAACGTCGGCGTTCGCCGACGCACCCAAGTCAACACACCTCTCTAGATTCAGGAGATCAAGCACTCGTGAGTGAGAACACCCGTCACAAGACCCTGGCCGCGGCCACGGCCAGCGCCTGGGACGCCTTTGTCATCGTCGTCGGCATGCTCAAGGGCGGCACCGGCAAGACGACCTCCGCCTGGTTCATCGCCCTCTACTACGCCGTCGTTCTGGGCCTGCCGACGCTGCTCCTGGACGCGGACGCGACCAGCCAGTCCGCCTATGACTGGTTCAAGGTCGCCCAGGCCGAGGGCTTCGAGATCCCGGAGAACCTGGTGGTCGAGCGGTACCCGTTCGATGACATCGCCGAGTACATCCGTGAGAAGCGTGCCGAGTTCGG
>NZ_JAVRBF010000162.1:0-2167 GCF_032436805.1 Streptomyces sp. P17
TGACCGACAACAACCAACGACACGGGGGTCACGTTTCAACCGCCCAAAACGGGTCAAAATTCAGCCGCCGCCGACACCGCGAGCGCCTGGAGACAGCTGAACGCGGCTCGGCTGAACGAGGTGAACTTCTTGTCGCGCTGACGGTAGGACTGTCGTTCAATTTCGAACTCGACCCGCGCCCCGAACTGCTTGACGAGGCCGTAGCTGCTTCCTCCGCGCTTGCCGCCGACTCTGGGGATTATCACGTCCATGTGGCTGAGTATCTGATCGCGGTGTCGGAGCCATTCCTGAGGCTGTTCGAGAGTTGCAACGATCCGGTCGCTCTGGAGGAGGCCATCCGAGCATTGAGGCGCGCACATGGGCTCCTTGCTGATCTGGACCGGATCAGAGCAGACGTGGCGCAGAGGCTGTGCGTCCTGCTGAACGCGGCAGTCCAATTCGTAGGGCCGACCGCTTCGGCCGACGCAATCCGGTTCGGCCGGGAGGCCACCGAATTGTTCCCGCCCGGCAGCTACGGGCAGCGCATCGCTCGGACTGCACTGAGTGCCGCATTGCAGGACCATGCGAACAGGACCGGAAACATCCGTCGACTCATGGAGGCGCTCAGCATCTCTCGCACTCTCGTCGAGGAGACGCAGCCGGGCACGGACGAGCACGGCCGGTACCGCTTTGATCTGGCACTCGGACTGCGTATTCGGGCCGTGTTGGAGAATGACCCCCGTCACTTTGAAGAGGCCATCCAGATATTCCGCGATCTCGCCGAGGACCAGGAGGTTGGTGACGTCCGGCGCGCCGGACGCCTCATCTACCTCGGGCTCATCCACCGTGACCGCTACGAGGCGACCCGTGACTTGGCGGAGCTGGGTCCTGCGATCGCCGCATTCCAGCGTTCTGCCCGGTTGCTGAACGCTTCCCCGCTGCAACGACTGATCTCGGCACAGTTCGGCGGGGAACTCAACGCAAGTCAAGCGCGCTGGGACGCGGCAATGGCTGAGTACGCCTTGGCCGTCGAGCAGGTGCCGTTTGCCATTGGCCTGCGCCTGACGCGCGAGGCCCAAGAGTCACTCCTCCCGCACACGACAGGAGTTGCACTCGCAGCAGCCGCCTGTGCACTGGAATTGGGTGATTCATTCCAGGCGGTGCGGCTGCTGGAGGCAGGCCGAGCACCCCTCATTGCACAAGCACTGGACTTGCGCGGCATCTTGGTGGATGTCGTCGAGCAGGCTCCCCACCTGGCCGCCCAATGGCAGCAGTTGCGCGAGGAATCATCGTTTCCCGAGCGGGAGGAACTTGTCCACCGGCATCGGCGTGCTCTCCGATGGGAAGGGCTGCGCAGGCGCATCCGCACTCTGCCAGGTGTGGGAGATTTGCTCGCGCCGCTGTCTCACCAAGCTCTCGCGAAAGCCGCCGCTGACGGAGCTGTCGTCGTTGTGAACTGCCACGCTGTACGGACCGACGCCATCATCATCACGGGCGACGACATCGACGCCATAAGGCTCCCGATCACCGAAGAGGATGCTAGACGTGCTGCTGGCGAGCTTCTTGGCACTCAGCCGGACATCCGCTCCAACAGTGTTGCTGAGCAACGCTTCTCAGAGATCCTTGAATGGTTGTGGGACAGCGTGACCGAGCCAGTCCTGCACGCCCTTGGCCTGGACGCTCCGCGTCCTCCTGCGGAGGCTCCACGACTGTGGTGGTGCCCAACTGGAGTGTTTACCTTTCTCCCCTTGGCGGCAGCGGGATACAACGGCTCCTCCGACACGGTCCTCGACCGCATTGTCTCGTCTTTCACACCCACTGTTCGAGCGCTCACTCACACCAGAAGGCCACGGCCGGCCCAACCTGGCGGCTTCCTCGGCGTGGCGGTCCCCGATGTCTCTGGTTGGCCCCGGCTGCCCGGGGTGGCGGACGAGATCGAGTTTTTGCGCCGCTGTTTCCCCGATGGGATCTTCTTGACGGGCGCCGACGCGACGGCACAGCAAGTAGTTACACAGCTGGCAAACGCCGACTGGGCGCATTTCGCCTGTCACGCCATGAGCGATCCCTACAGCCCATCATCCAGCTCACTGATCCTTCACGCGGGTGCCGTCCCGGAAGATTTCAAGTCCAGTGAGACGGTCGTGACGCTATGAGGTTTGTGGTGCGGGTTCCCTGCGTTTGGCCGGGT
>NZ_JAVRBF010000281.1:0-536 GCF_032436805.1 Streptomyces sp. P17
GACAGGCATTCGATAGCTTCTTCTCGCCTTGGCTGATGGCATGAAGTCGGTTGTTGACCGGAGTATATCCCTTCCAAAATGCAAGGAAGCTAGGGTGATCGAACACATTGCGTGACACGCTGAGCGCGAAGGACTGAAGGTGATATGCGTGGATCGGGTCCCAGTTCTCGAAGGCTGCGATGCTGTCGTCATTGCCCAAAAGGCCGTCGACAAAATGATCAATTTCGTTCGAGAAGTAATAAACACTATCGTTCAAAAGGATCAGCCTAGTCAGATCCGGCGCTTTCTGCTGCAGGTGCAGGACACAATCTTTATAAGCTCCGAAGTCAAAACCCTTATTCCCACGCAGAACTAAAGTATGGGAATACTGGGTCAGCACAGCCGACTGGCTGTCAGACAGCTTTACGTTGGTTACAATAATGATGTTGATCTTGCGCCGCTGCAGGGCCGTCAGAATGTTGTGAACGCTTTGCGAGACTTGGCCATTGGTTTCGTAATAGACGAACACACAGTAGACACCGCCGCCAAATTGACTA
>NZ_JAVRBF010000163.1:0-2151 GCF_032436805.1 Streptomyces sp. P17
CCCGGCCAAACGCAGGGAACCCGCACCACAAACCTCATAGCGTCACGACCGTCTCACTGGACTTGAAATCTTCCGACGGGCCCTCGGTGTCGATCCTCGGTGCTGCTACTGCGCTGGAGAGACTGTCACTGTTCGCCCCACCCGCTGCTCGGCTGGCCTCGATCGGAGCCATGGGCGGCGCTCTGGCTTCCCTCCGCCTGAGGACGCCCGAGTTCCATTTGTTCAGCGACGCGATGGCGGCGGCCTGGAACCGCGCCTTTGCTATGCCTGGTGTCACGGGCCTGCTGCGGGGGCTCCCGGAAGGGCTTCTCGAGCCGCTGCGATCTGTCACCCGGCTGCTTGAGAGTCTTGGCGCCCCGATCGTCTGGCTGGCAAGGGCCGCTTTGGATGCCTACCGCCACGGCGACCATGAACCGATGCGCGAGTTCCTCTACACACATCTTCGTCTCCGGCCACCTACGGAGGATCACGCCCAAGCCCTGGCCATGGCGCTGTTGCTCCGGGAATGGGAGGAGCAGGTCGACCTCCAGGACCCCGATGCAGTCCGCGCCGTTCTACGGAAGTGTGCTCGGGAGGGCAACGACCTCGACAGCGACCACCAGGTCATGGGCTACAAGATCGGCCACATCGAGGAGCGGATCGACCTGCTGTCTCCCGCTCCCGGGCCGGAGGCTCTGGCCATCGCCACGGTGGTGCCCTGGGCCGAGCACTTCGACAACCGCCACGTCCGCTGCGCGACCGGGCGACTGAAGGAAGAGGAGCAGAAGGTGGCGCGTGCCTGGGCCGAGAACCCCCGGCTCAACTGGCGCCAGGCACCCCCACTGGTCGACGAGGACGTCGCCATGGGCGAACGTGTCCGGCGCAAGCTCCTGCGGCTGGGCGACGACATCGTCAGGCGGGCCAAGGCTCAGATCCCGGAGGTGAACTGATGGCGAGCAACGACAGGTCCCAGGAGCCGCTGCTGAGCCTGCGCTCCGCGGTAGTGTTCCTCATCAGTCTGCAGGCCGCCGTGGCAGCGGGGTTTCTCACCTACGTTTCCGGCAACCCGCTGGCCACCGCAGCACTCGCCGGCGGGGCCGCTTTCGGCGCGACGGTTGCCTTCGCCCGATCGGCGATCGGTTGATCCGTCCGACGAACACGGGCAGAACCTCAGGCGAGCCGCAGGAACAGGAACTTCCTACTGCGGCCGTCGCTTGAGTAATCCGAGTAGCTCGGAAGGGGCCGCGACGCCGATCAGCAGGGCCTTTCTCCGCTAAACCCGCAGTGTCGGGCGCCGCCGAGCGGACGCCGGGCGGGCCGCTGTCCGGCGGCTCCAGACGCAGGCATCCACAGACGAACCGCCGGGGCCAGCCACCGAGATCGTCGGGCGCCCCCCGCCGCCTGCTTACGCGCGAGCTTCAACAACTTTCTCCAGTCCCGTTGAACTTCTAGCTTGCAGTCTGGCAGACTTGAAGCTGTAAAGTTCAAAGCGGAGGCGCTACATGTCCAAGCCCATGCGAACCATCCAAATCGACGAAGAGGTGTTCGCCTACCTGCAGCGTCACAGCGAACCCCTGGTTGACACCCCAAACGACGTCTTGCGCCGCGAACTCCTGAAGGAAAAGGCGGCCTCCGCGGACGACGGGGGCGGCACCAAGTCCCCAGCGGCCGTGGCCAGCAAGCGACGTCCTGGAAGGCTGATGCCCATCATCGAAGCCGGTCTTGCGAGCCCCGGAGATAAGCTCCGGCATCACCAGTCGAGGCTCAAGCGCACCTATGAGGCCACCATCACGACCGATGGCTGGGTCCAAATCCCTGACGGACAAGAGTTCCCCCAGCCGTCCCCTGCGCTGCGGACGCAGACCGGAAACGAAATCAATGGGTGGGGTCAGTACACCCACGTCCCCAGCGGTCGGCCTCTGCAGAAACTGCGCGAAGAGGCTGCGGAGAAGACGCAGAAGTAACGCTTGGTAAATGGACGAAGTCGGACGGTTCAGGTGATGACTCATCACACTCGCCTGAGCCCTCGCTCGTCGCTCGCTATCGCCCACGGCCGTCCACGCCATGCCCTCAGCGCCGCCCCGGGGACACGAGACTCAGCCCGGATCCACCGGCTGACGTCTGTGGACAACTTCTCCGGGAATGAAGAAGAGCCTTGTGACCTGCGATGAT
>NZ_JAVRBF010000282.1:0-534 GCF_032436805.1 Streptomyces sp. P17
CGTCAGGCGCAATAAAGTCCGCCTTTCGCCCATCGTCAACGTAAGTTTCAATGGCCTTTGTCAGCGCATCAAGAAAATTCTTGTGATACCCGGCGATAAGCCGCGCCTTGTCCGTTCCGTTGATGATTGCACGTGCACCAATCGGATCATCCTTTGATGCGTTGAAATAATCGGACAGTTTGCGACCGGTAAACATGCCGTTAATCATACCCCGGAACATGATGTTCAGCGCGGTTTCCATTTCCAACGCTTTATCCGGGTTTTTCTCAATCCCGAATTTACGATAATTATCACGCCCGGTAATCTGGACTAACCCGCGACCGGCGAACAATATACCGTCGCCGTCCGCTTCCGGTGTATTGCCGAGCCGTGCGGCAAGTTTGCCGGTGTCATATTTCGACAAATATTTATCGCTTCCACGTTCCTTGATAGGCTGCATGGTTGCGCCGGTTTCATGAAAATCAGTTGCGAGCGCATAGGCAAGGTGGCGAATATCGCCAGTGTTCCACTTTTCCCATGCGTCTAGCACCGCTT
>NZ_JAVRBF010000017.1:0-125236 GCF_032436805.1 Streptomyces sp. P17
CAGGCGGAGGCGCGACGGCACCATTTCCGAAGGCGGCTACGGCTCCAGATGATCAAGATCTAGCCCTGTAGTACTAGCGCTAACTCCCCCGCCTACTTGTCGGCAGGCTCGTAGTCGCTGATGACGTACAACGCCTCGTCGTCGATGGCGTTCTCCAGCCAGTCGAGGGTGATCCGCTCCGGGTGGCCGTCGTCGGCGTACTCGGCCTCCGCCTTGTCCGCGTTCTCCTTTCGGGCCTGGTTCATTTCCTCCAGCAGGTCGCCGATCGTGGGGACTTGCTCGGGAGACCGGTCGACCAGGCGTCGCGCGCTGTCGTCGAGTCCGACCGCCCTGGTCACGGCGCCGTCCCGGACCGTTATCCGGAACGTGCCGATCAGTGAGCGTTCTCCCTGCGTCGACTCCAGTGTGTAGGTGTACGCGGCGGGCTCTTTCCAGACCGCCTCGCCCTGGGCCGGACGGCCGTTGCTCTCGTCCTCGCTGCCGCAGGCGACGGTCACGGACAGGAGAGCCCCCACCAGTACGGCGGCGGAGACAGCGCGGGCGCGTGGGTTCATGGCGGCGGTCCCTTCGACACGGTTACTGCTGCTACGACGCCGGTCGAGGGCAGAACGTTCGGACCACCGCCCCCCAAAGGGTCACGCCCTACGCGCCGTTCCCGACGCTGCGCACCCACACGGGAAACGGTGCGATCTCCGGCTCGGCCGCCGGGTCGTGGCCGTCTTCCAGGTCGGACCAGGGAATCAGCCCTGGCTGCCGGTCCTTGAGGAAGCCCTCGATGAGCGGGCGGAGGTCGTCGTGCGGCACGTAGGCGCCGCCGAACGGCAGCTCGTCCGCGGCCACCGAGCCGGTTGAGCAACGGAGCTGACCGGCCTGCATGTCGTGCCACGCGTAGAACGTCGCCACCCCGGCGTGGCCCATCTCGCGGATACGGCGCCGGATGCCCTCGGCAGTCCGCTCAAACGCGGCGACCACCTCGGCCACGGACAAGGCCTGCCGGTCCTCTTCGGTCGCGCCCAGCCGCCAGGTGTTGGTGTCGCACTCCACCTGCCGGTCGGTCGGTTCCAGGACCAGCGGTTCGTCCGCCACCTCGGCGATCCATGTCAGCAGCACTCCGTGATTGTCCAACCCTGGGGGCGTGGCGCCGGGCTCAGAAGTGCTCGCCGCGTGACGGGCGGGTCGGAAGGCCCAGACCGGTGAGCCACAGGTCGCCGTGGTCACCCGCGCTGATGTCGTGCGCGTGCAGTTCGTCCGGGCACGTGGCCTTGCGGGCACGGCACTCGGCGATGGTGAGCTCGGCGATGATCCGGGGTGCGTCCGGGTCTGTCTCCGGCAGGGCGGTGCGCCACCGCTGATGGTGGTCCGGGATGCGCCAGCCGCGCTCGCGCATCTCGGCCTCTCGCTCCTCGGTCTGTTCGGCGCCCCGGTCGTCGATGGAGACGGCCAGTTCTTGCCCATGGTTGTCCGGGGAGTACGACACGATCATGCTGCGTCCCCAGTCCCGGGCGGTCCACAGGTTGAAGCCGGTCCAATCTCCCGGCGCCTGGAGGGGGTACTGCTCCACCCATGCGGCGAGCATGAGCTCAAGGCCCGTGACCGCGTGGTCCCAACTGCCCGACACGATGGTCCCGTTGTACGTCCATGACGTGGCGAAGCCCGGGCCCTTCCGGTCGAGCTGCCACAGGTAGGGCAGCGCGTCGAACGCGTGCGGCCTGCCGGCGCACGCGGGGTCGGTGCCGTCGAAGGCCCGCCACTCGGCACGTTCGAACGCATCGGCGTCGTGCACCGACAGCATTGCCTGCGTGTGGTCGCCGGACAGCAGCAGAATCCGCTCACGAGTGCACCAGCGCACGCTCGGAAGACGTCCGCCGCCTCGCTGAGCGAGTCGCCGGCGAAAGGTGGCCGCTCGTCCATGGTGCCGATGCCTCCGATGGTCGACGGTCGGGCGATCGTGGCCACAGTACGGCGCTCCGGCGACCGGTTGCGGGACCTGCGCAACCACTCCCGAGGGCCCGGCGTCTTGATCGGCTGGAGGTAGGCTGTGGAATCCGAAGGGCCTTGGTGGGCGATCTTCGTGATCGCTGCCGCGGTGACGGCGGTCCTCGGGGCGATCGTCGTGACCATCGTCGGCGCGATCGCCCTCGGAGTGGGATGGGTGCGGCGAAGGGGCGGACCCTGGTCCGACAATTGAGGCGGTCAGCGCAGCGGCCCCGTCTGCGCTTCCGGTGCGGCCGTGGTCAGACGGGCGCGGGCGGCTGCGTGGATCGGGGACGGGCCGCGGGCCCACTCCAGCCCACGGCCGACCGCGGTGGCCAGCGGCCGGTCCCAGGCGGAGCGCACCACGGCGGGCCGCTGGATGCCGAGTTCGGCCCTCGCCCAGCTCGGCAGCAGTCCCAGCGAGGCGTTCATCAACAGGCGCGCGACGATCCGTTCCCGCCGGTTGCGGCCGAAGCCGCGCAGGAACCGCATGGCCTCCAACGCGGCCGGGGTGACGTGGAGTTCGGGCCGCAGGCGAGCCAGGTAGCGTGTGACCTCGTGTGCCGTGCGCGGGACCTCCACGGCTCCCAGCGCCTCGGCGACGGGGGCGACCTGCGCGTAGTAGGTGTCGCATTCGGCCCGGGTGAGACGGGACTTGCGCGGTGCGTGTACCTGGTAGCCCGTCAGGAAGCTGTACACCTCGGCGGTGTGCACCCAGGTCAGCAGCTCCGGGTCGTCCGCGCGGTAGGGCCGTCCGTCCGGTGCCGTCCCATGGACGTGGGTGTGGATCCGCCGTACGACGTCGATCACCTCCCGTGCCGGCTGCTGCGAGCCGAAGGTGGTTGTGGTGATGAACCGCGCGGTGCGGGTGAGGCGGCCGACGGGGTCGGTGCGGAAGTCGGAGTGCTGGTCGACGCCGGCCATCGCCAGCGGGTGCAGGGACTGGAGCATGAGCGCCGCGAAGCCGCCGGTGAGCATTCCGGTGGGATGGCCGTGCACCCGCCATGCCGGGCTGTCCGGGGCGATGCCGAAGAGTCCGGGATCTCCGGGCGGCTGCGCGTAGCGCTCCAGTTTGAGGTCGCCGCCGTGCACGGTGGCCTTGAGCTCGTCGGCGATCCGGTCCCGTATGCCCATGCGTGCCTCCGCGCTTTACGACGACACTTGAAACATACATCCGCTGATTTTCCGGCCATCGGAGATCATCGCCGTGTACCTGATCGACGCGGTCTGATCCGTGGCAGTTTTCTGCCTCCGCACGCGATCTTCCGCGGGCATTACCTTTTCTTATTCCTCGCGGGGGGGCCGCCGTTATGACCGTTTTCGAGCATCCGCGTCCGCAGGCGGCGTTCCCCCAGGGCCTTCACGTCCGTCCCGGTGGATGCTCATCGCCGTCTCGGTATTGCTCGCGGGGCGGCCCTCAGCGCTGCGTTCGCCGTATCGGTGGGCGTTGAGCTGTATGCCCTCATCGATGGTGACTCCGCCTTCCTCACCGCGCCGCAGGCGGAATTCCACGCCGCGTTGATGCTGTACGAGAGGGCCGGGCAGTTCCAGGGGGGTGCCTACCTCGTCTGCGCGGGCATGTTCCTCGTGTGGTTCTTCCGGATCCGGCGCACCCCCGGGCTCCGCAGCCAGGGTGACGCCTCGTCGTGGCGGCCCTGGCGTTCCAGGGTGCGGCCCAGCATCAGGTGGGCGTAGTGCTCGACCGGGTCGCGGTCGATGATGCGGCGCAACTGGTTTTCGGCGCGGCGCAGTTGGGCGGAGTGGTAGTAGGCGCGGGCCAGCAGCAGACGGGGGCCGGTCTGCTCGGGGACCTCCCCGACGATGCCGGCGAGAAGGCGGGCGGCGCCGATGTAGTCCTTGGCCCCGAAGAGGAGTCGGGCCCTCTCCCAGCGTTCGAGAACGCTCTCCTCGCGCGGGACGCCGACGCCGTTGTCGAACAGGTGCAGGGCGCTGGCCCAGCGGTCGGGCGCGACTCCGTCGTGCGCGGCGTAGTCGTGGACGTTCTCCGTCGTCATTCCTCAGTCCTCGCTTCCGAGCGCGGCGAGCCGCGACGCGTGGGTGAGGGCGTCGGGCACCTCGGCCGGCCTGGTGTCCTCAGTCCTCGCTTCCGATCGCGGCGAGCCGTGACGCGTGGGTGGGGGCGTCGGGCACCTCGGCCGGCCTGGTGTCGGCGAACTCCTTGCGCAGCACGGGGACCACCTCCTCGCCCAGCAGGTCGATCTGCTCCAGCGCCGTCTTCAGCGGGACCCCTCCGCCGTCCACCAGGAACAACTGCCGCTGGTAGTCGCCGAAGTGCTCGCGGAAGGTGAGCGTCTTCTCGATGACCTGCTCGGGGGTGCCCACGGTCAGCGGGGTCTGTTCCATGTACTCCTCCATGGAGATGCCGCCGCCCATCACCGGGGAGTGGTCGAAGAACGGGCGGAACTCGCGGATGGCGTCCTGGGAGTTGCGGCGCATGTAGACATGGCCGCCGAGTCCGACGATCGCCTGCTCGGGTGTGCCGTGGCCGTAGTGCGCGTACCGCTGCCGGTAGAGGTCGATCAGCTTCCTGGTGTGTTCCTTCGGCCAGAAGATGTTGTTGTGGAAGAAGCCGTCGCCGTAGAACGCGGCCTGCTCCGCGATCTCCGGGGAGCGGATGGAGCCGTGCCAGACGAAGGGCGGTATGCCGTCCAGCGGGCGGGGCGTGGAGGTGAAGCCCTGGAGCGGGGTGCGGAACCTGCCCTCCCAGTTCACGACGTCCTCGCGCCACAGCCGGTGCAGCAGCGCGTAGTTCTCGATGGCGAGACTGATGCCGTCGCGGATGTCCTTGCCGAACCACGGATAGACCGGGCCGGTGTTGCCGCGGCCCATCATCAGGTCCACCCGGCCGTCGGCCAGATGCTGGAGCATCGCATAGTCCTCGGCGATCTTCACCGGGTCGTTGGTGGTGATCAGCGTGGTCGAGGTGGACAGGATGATGCGCTCGGTGCGTGCGGCGATCCAGCCCAGCATCGTGGTCGGCGACGACGGCACGAACGGCCCGTTGTGGTGCTCACCGGTCGCGAAGGCGTCCAGGCCCACCTCCTCGGCCTTCTGCGCGATGGCCCATCGCCTTGATCCGCTCGTGCTCCGTCGGGGTACGGCCGGTCGTCGGGTCGGTGGCGACGTCGCCGACGGTGAAGATGCCGAACTGCATCGTGATCAGCCTTTCCATGAGGTTGACACATCAACCATAGCGTCGTAACGCGGGTCCGGTCCCGGCTATTCCAGTGGTACGCCCGTCAGCGTCAGGGTGGGTTCACACCAGGTCTTCGTCCAGGTGCGCGACGACCCGCTCGGAGATCCGGGCCAGCGTCCTGAGTTCCGCCGGGGTGACATGGTCGAGGAACAGGGAGCGCACCGCCTCGACATGGAGCGGGGCGGCCGCTTCGATCGCCTCCCGGCCGGCCGGCGTGATCACCACGAACGCGCCGCGCCCGTCCTCGGGACACTCCTCGCGCGCCACAAGTCCGCGCTTGGCCATCCGGGCGATGTGATGCGACATCCGGCTCTTCTCCCATTCGAGCGCGTGGGAAAGATCCAGGAACCGCTGCCGCCCCTCGGGTACCTCGGTCAGCTGGACCAGCACCTGGAAGTCGGCGGCCGACAGCTTCGACTCCGCCTGCATCCGGCGCGCCAGCCGGCCGCCGAGCCTCTCCTGCAGCCGCACGAAGCACCGCCAGGCATGCTGCTCGTCCGCCGTCAGCCAACGCACCGTCTCAGTCATGGCGAAAGTGTAGTCGTGGTTGACTCATCACCTAAGGCGCGGCCGCCGGCACCCAAGGCGCGGCCGCCGGCTCACCCGAGCGTGGCCGTCAGGGGCTGCTCGGCCCAGATGGTCTTGCCCGTCCGGCCGTGGCGGCAGCCCCAGCGGGTGGTCAATTGCGCCACCAGGAACAGGCCGCGGCCGCCCTCGTCGGTGCTGCGGGCCCGCCGCAGCCGGGGCTGGGTGTTGCTGGGGTCGGTGACCTCGCAGATCAGGCCCGTGTTAGCGTCCCGGCCGTGACTTCCCCGCCTCTGGGCGCATCGGCACCCGATCTCACCGCGCTCGACCTGTTCGGCGACGACTTCACTCGCGATCCGTACCCGTGGCTGGAGTCGTTGCGTGAGCAGGCGCCGGTGCATTTCGATCCCGGTACCGGGCTGTGGCTGGTCAGCCGCTACCAGGACGTGCACCATGTGCTGCTCAGCCCCGACGACTTCCTGCCGGACAACGCCCAGCACGCCGTCACCCCCCTGCCGTTCGGCGCGCTCCGGTTGCTCGCCCGGGCGGGCTTCGACCTCCCGCCCGCCCTGGCCAACAACGGCACCGACACCCACCCCGGACTGCGGCGCGTGGTCACCCGGTTCTTCAACGCCCAGCGCGTGGCCGCCGCCGTACCCGTGATCGAGCGGATCGCCGACGAACTGCTCGACGGCGTGCACGCCTCGGGCAGGCGCGATCTGTTCACCTCCTTCGCCCAGGTCCTGCCGTGCCGGGTGCTGATGGAACTGCTGGGCATCGACGGTGTCCCCACGGCGACGCTGATCCGCTGGAGCGACGCCTCTCTGGAGCTGTTCTGGGGCCGGCCCACGCCGGAGCGTCAGCGTGAACTGGCGGAGCTGGTGGGCGAGTTCCACCGGTGGCTGACCGAGACCGTGGCGGACGGCAACGCCCGGCCCGGCTCCTTCGTGGCAGCCCTGACCGACCACCGCACACCCGACGGCGAACGCCTCGACGTGCAGACCGCCGTCGCCGCCTGCTTCTTCGTCTTCATCGCCGGCCAGTCCACCACCGGCCAGCTCATCGCCACCGTGCTGCGCCATGCTCTGACCGAGCCCGGGATGTGGTCCCGCGTCGCGTCCGAGGACGACGGCCTGGCGCAGGCGTGGGTGGAGGAGGTGCTCCGGCGTGAGCCGCCGGTGACCACGTGGCGCCGGGTCACCGCACGCCCGGTCGAGCTGGGCGGAGTGGCCCTGCCGGAGGGGGCGCACCTGCTCCTGATGCTCCTGGGCAGCGGATCGGACCCGGAGGTCTTCGACTCCCCGGAGCGTATGTGCCCGCACCGGGCGAACATCCGCCGGCACCTGGCCTTCGGCGTCGGCCGCCACCGCTGCCCGGGCGCGTCACTCGCCCGCACGGAGGCGGCGGTGGCCCTCCAGGCGGCGGCCCGCCGCCTGCCAGGGGTACGGCTGACGACGACGGCCGACGATCCGATGCTCGGTCTGCTCTCCTTCCGGGCGCCGCTGCGGGTGATCGTGGAACCGTCCTAGGGACGCGGTGGACCGATGAGGCGCTGCCACGCCGCCTCCCCCACCGCGGTCCGCAGATGGTCGCGCGACGCCTCGGCCAGCCGACGGGCCCGCGGAAGGTCGACCTCGATCAGTTCACCCCGGTGTCCGAGCACACGGCCCTTGACGACAACGGTGTCGACGTCTCCGCGTCCGGCCTGGAACACCACATGTCCCACGGGGTTGTTCACCGGGATCAATGGGTTCCCTTTCACGGGACGAGCGCGTCGGCGAACCCCTCAAGCACTTCGGCGACGCCGTCCTCGTCGTTGGAGGAGGTGCGGTGACGTGCGGTGGCCAGGACGTCCGGGTGGGCGTTGGCCATGGCGTAGGAGTGGCCCACCGCGGTGAGCATGGGCAGGTCGTTGGGCATGTCGCCGAACGCGGCGATCTCATGGCCGGCGATGCCGATCCGGCCGCTCCAGTCGATCAGGGTGGTCGCCTTGGTGACGCCGGGTGCGCTGAACTCCACGAGGGACAGTCCAGTGGAGTGGGTGGTCTCGGCGCCCGGGCCCGCGGCGCGCAGGGATCGCTCGTAGAAGTCGTCGAGCGGGAGTGTCGGATGGTGGGCGAGGATCTTCAGCAGCGGCCTGGCCGGAGTACGGGTCACCAGCGCCTCGGCCGTGCCGACGAGTTCGACGGCACCGTCGCCGAACGACCAGGTCGGATAGGCGGGTTCGTGGCCGAAGTCCCGGTCGTACTCGACGGAGAAGGAGACACCGGGGACCGCGGCGCGCACGCGGGCCACGAGTTGGGCGGCCGCGAGGGGCGGGATCGGTGACACATGCTCCAGGGATCCGTCGGGGGCGTGTACGGCGGCGCCGTTGGCGGCGATGACGTAGTGCGGCCCGATGGTCTCCAGCAGCGCATGCACCGATCGTGACGGACGGCCGGTGACGAGCACGACGCGGATTCCGGCCTCTTCCACCGCGGCGAGAGCGCCCCGGGTGCGCGACGAGAGTGTTCCCTCGGTGCGCAGGAGGGTGCCGTCCAGGTCAGTGGCGATCAGTCTGGGGGGGGCGACAAGCACAGGGGGCACCTTCATGGTCGGCGAGCGGGCCTGCGGCATGGGGAACGAGGGCGTGGTTGATGCGTCATCTTGCTTCCTGGCAGATCAACCGCAGCGGGCCCGTGATCATTCCCCCGGCGGCACGGGCGGAGGGGGAACCAGCCCACCCCGTGGCCGCCACCACCTCCCGAGCGATGTCCACCACAGCCCGGGCCGGTCGCCACCCGCACCGTCTCCGCCGGCGCCCGCGCGTCCAGCATCCGTGTGTTGCGCAGGCTTCCCGCCGGCTCATGGTCCGGTTCCGAGCCGAGTTCGCGGCCCACCAGGCGTTCTCGGGCCGAAATTCGTTTCATGCC
Organism: Streptomyces sp. P17; assembly: GCF_032436805.1. NCBI lineage: Bacteria > Bacillati > Actinomycetota > Actinomycetes > Kitasatosporales > Streptomycetaceae > Streptomyces > Streptomyces sp. P17. The sequence goes on from NZ_JAVRBF010000017.1 coordinate 8,629, forward strand.
CTTCGCCGGCCGCCCTACTGTGGCGCGGTGACGACTCAGGTGATCATTCTCAACGGTGGCTCCAGCTCGGGGAAGACCGGGATCGTACGGTGTCTGCAGGCCGTACTGCCCGATCCCTGGCTGGCGTTCGGGGTCGACTCGTTCGTGGACGCGCTGCCCGCGAAGATGCAGGCGTCGGACGAGGGGATCACGTTCGCCGCGGACGGCGGCGTGAGTGTCGGGGCCGACTTCATGGCGCTGCAGGCTGCCTGGGTGGAGGGCATCGTGGCGATGGCCCGTGCGGGCGCCCGGATCGTCGTGGACGATGTCTTCCTCGGTGGCGGGGCGTCCCAGCAGCGGTGGCAGCAGGCGTTGGCCGGAGTCGGCGTGCTGTGGGTCGGCGTCCGGTGCGAGCGCGCGGTCGCGGCGGGCCGGGAGATCGCGCGCGGGGACCGCACCCCGGGGATGGCCGAGCTGCAGGCGGACGTGGTGCACAAGGGCGTCGTCTACGACCTGGAGGTGGAGACGACGCACACCGAGTCCCTGGATTGCGCGCGCGCCATCGCCGCTCGCCTGAGCGGACCGGCGAGCACCTGACAGCCCGCGCCAAGAGACGATCAACACTTGACCATGGGCAGTCCACATCCCGTCCACGATTACGTTGGACGGACAGGCGTTCGCATTCCCGGCCGTACGTTCTGTCCGTGAATCCTGATTCTCCCGCGGGCGCCCTGCGACCCGCCGAGTCCAAGCGTGCCCGCCGCTCCCTTCTGCGCGGCGCGCTCACCGGAGCCGCCGCCCTCGGCGCCGCCCTCAGCGTCGGGGCCTCCCCCGCGACAGCCGCGCCGAACCCGCGGCCCCGGCCGGCCACGCCCGACGAGGCCCTGCGCGAACTGGCCGCGGGCAACGCGCGATGGCGCACCTTCCGAGAGAAGCACCCGGACGAGACCTGTACGACTCGTCAGGAACTGGTCTCCGGTCAGCATCCCTTCGCCGTCGTGCTCGGATGCATCGACTCCCGTGTCTCCCCGGAGCTCGTCTTCGACCAGGGCCTCGGTGACCTGATGACCGTCCGCAGCGCCGGTGAGGTCCTGGACGAGGCGGTGCTCGGCAGCGTCGCGTACGGCGTCCTCGAACTCGGCATACCCCTGGTACTGGTCCTCGGGCATCAGTCGTGCGGTGCCGTGCGGGCCGCCGTCGAATCCGAGGAGAGCGGCGAGAGGCTGCCCGCCCACATCCAGTACCTCGCCGATCAGATCGCCCCGGCCGTCGACCACACCAAGGAGGGCGACGCGCGCATCGACGCGACCATCGACGCCAACATACGGCTGGTCCGCGACCGCCTCACCGCGGAACCGGACCTGGCGGCCAAGGTGTCGGCCGGTGAACTCGCCATCGTCGGGGCACGTTACGAGCTGACGAACCAGCTCGTGCATCGCATCGCCTGACCCCTCAACCTGTCGAGCGCCGAAGGGGCCGTTCCCGCCGGGGGGCGGGGCTGTCCGGTCATCACAGCTCGCCCTCGCGACAGGGAGCGATCCGAGCAAGTCACGCGGCATGCTCCCCACACAGGCACCCCACCCCCCGCTCGATCCAGTCCCGGCCTGCCCACTCCGGATGCCGCTCGACGAGCAGCGCCCGGACGTCGGCGACGATCTCCGCCTCGCCCATCGCGCTGTCCCGCCGCCGCCAGGTCTCGTCGCGCAGTTCGCGCAGGTAGTCGCGGACATCGTCGAGCACCTCCGGGCCGCCGAGGTCGCCGTGTCCGGGAACCACGATCCGCGGCCCGCTGCCGGCCAGCCGGTCCATCACGGCCAGCCAGCGCACACCGGAGACATCCCGGTCGTACGGCGGGAACCACGGGAAGATGGCGAACTGCCCGGTCTCGGCCAGGTCGCCGGTGAACAGGGCGCCCGCGTCCGGGACTTCGACCACCTGGTCGCCCTTGGTGTGGCCGCGGCCGGTGGGGCGCAGGCGTACGGTCCGGCCGCCGAGGTCGAGGTCGTGGACGTCGTCGTAGACGACATCGGGGGTGGCACGCGAGCGCCGTCCAGCCGCTGCGCGACCGGCCCGCCGAAGCCGCGGAACATCTCCAGGCAGCCGGGTCCCTTCGCCTTGAGGTCGTCCGCCTGGGCGCGGTTGACCAGATCCGTGGCCCGGTCGGCGAAGACGTGCGCGCCGAAGGCGTGTTCGGGATGGAAGTGGGTCGTGGTCAGGAACAGGCGACGGCCGCGCGCCACCTCGGAGGCGAGGGCGAGGACCTGCTCGGCGTTGGCGGTGCCGATGCCCGTCTCGACGACGAGCACGGACTGGGTGCCGCCGATGATGCCCATGTTGGGCACCAGTTGGACTCGTCGGTTCGGGATCACGAGCAGGTCGGGGGCGACCTCCTGGGCGCCTGAGAGCTGTACGGCGGGGTCGGGGAGCTGTTCGTCCGTCATGCCGCGATTCCACCGCCGAGGTCCCGCGGCCGTCCAAGACCGGCTCGGTCGGGCCGGGCCAGGGTGAACGCGCAGGTCGGCTGCCGCCGGTGCCTCGGCATCAACTCCTTCCAGGCGCTGATCAAGAACCTCGACCTCACCAAGGCGAGCCAGGTGCCGCGCCGGCGGGGGTGGGAGGTGTCCACGCCGCTGGAGCGGGACGTGCTGGAATACCCCGAGGCCATGACGAACACTCCGCCGACGGTCACCGACGAGCTGTACGCGGGCCTGCTGGACCGACTCGGCCCGGCGGCGATGGTCCAACTCACCGCGGTCATCGCCTTCGCCGACATGCCGGCGAGGAACAACTCGGCGCACGGGATGACTTCGCAGGGCTTCTCCGCCGCGTGCGGGATTCCCCTGGCCGCCCTGACGGCCGAGGTCTGACCGACACCTCCGCCTCGCCCGTCGCGGCCTGCCGTCCTGGCTGCGACGGGCCGTCGGTGAGGACTATTCTCCTACCGCACAAGCACGTTGGGGGCGGGGGACGCATGAGGTTCGTCTTTGTTCATGGGACCGGAGTCCGTCGTGAGCGGTTCGATGAGCTGTTCCGGCTGGTGGGCGCGGGGTTGCTGAAGCGGTTCCCGGGGGCGGAGGTCGAACCGTGCTACTGGGGGGACGAGTTCGGCGCGACGCTCAGTGCCGGTGGTGCGTCCGTGCCGGGGACACGGCCGCTCGCGGCGGCGGACCTCGACGACGACCCCGAGACCGCCGAGTGGCTGCTGCTCCTCACCGATCCGTTCTGCGAGCTCCGGGTTCTCGCCGAGCTCGGTACCGGCGCCGGTGACGGGGGCGGGTTCGCATTCCCCGGGGTGCAGTCCGCCGGGGAGGCAGTGCGAGACCTTCTGCGCGCACTGCCTCGCGCCCTCGAACCGGACGAGGAACTGGCCGTCCTGCTCCGGGAGACCGGGCTGATCGACGGCTACCGGCACGCCCTGGACGCCGTGGCGGACTCCGAGGAGTTCCACGACGCGTGCCTCGCCGCCGAGGACGACGCCGTCGCCGCCGAGCTCGTCCTGCTCACCAGCCGTGCCGTCGTCGCCGTCCTGCTCGCCGAGGCCCGGGACACCACGCTGTGCACCGGCGACGAGCGGGACCGGATCGTGGACAGGCTCAGCGACCGGCTCGGCGGCACCGGCCGCGGCGTGGTGACAGGGACGCTGGGCGTGCTGTTCAAGCTGGCCCAGCGGATGACCACGCAGGCCGCACGGGACCGCTGGCGCGGCGACTTCACCCACGACAAGGCCTCGGAGGTCGGCGACATCCTCCGTTACCAGTCGCGCGGCGAGCCGCTGCGCGCCCACCTGGAGCAGGTCATCGGCAGCAGCCCCGAGCCGCCGGTCCTCATCGGCCACAGCCTCGGCGGCATCGCCCTGGTGGACACCCTGGCCCTGGCGGCCGTACGCCAACCACCCCTGCCCGTACGGCTCTTGGTCACCGTCGGCTCGCAGGCCCCCTTCCTCCACGAACTCGGCGCCCTCGCCGGCCTCCGGCCCGGCGCCGCCCTGCCGTACGGCTTCCCCGACTGGCTCAACATCTACGACCGCAAGGACCTGCTCGCCTACCTCGCCGAGCCCGTCTTCGCGGGCGACGGCCGGGTCACCGACCACGAGGTGCGCAGCCGCCAGCCCTTCCCCGTCTCCCACAGCGCCTACTGGAGGCTCGACCCGGTGTTCGACCGGATCGCGGAGGCGCTGAGGTGACCGACTTGGCCGCTGCGCCCGAGCGGACCTTCGCCCTCGTCGTCGGCATCGAGTCCTACGCGATCCAACCGCCCATGAACCTGAACGGACCCGCCCGCGACGCCACCCGCTTCGCCGACTGGCTCACCGGCACAGCCGGCGTCCCGAAGAGCAACGTACGGCTGCTCCTGTCGCCCCTGGCCCGCAACGAGGCCGGCGTGGAGTCCAAGCCCGCCACGCGAGAGAACGTCGAGGACGCGCTCTTCAAGGACCTCCCCCACCGCGACGGCGACCTGCTGTGGATCTACTGGGCCGGACACGGCTTCCTCGACCCCACCCACCAGCTGCTCCTCCCCTACGCCGACGCCACCGCCGGTCACACCACCCACCTCAACCTGACCTCGGCGCTGCGCTGGTGGGCCTCGGACAAGGTGAGCGGAGGGCGTTTCCGGCGTCTGGTCACCATCGGCGACTCCTGCCGGATCGACACACGGCGGGCGAAGCGCCTGGGCTTCGTCAAGGTCGAGTACCAGGCCGGCCAACACACCCCCGGGCATAGCCAATTCACGCTGTACGCGGCACGCCCCGGCGAGACCGCGAGGAACCGGGCCGAACTGGAGGCGGGCCAGTTCACGGACACCCTGCTCAGGCACCTGGAGGACAGGCCCCTGGCGCAGGCGACGCAGCGGCTGGTCGAGATCGCCCGGGAAGTCCAGAGCGACTTCGCGGTCATGAAGCAGAACGGCACGGCCTGGCAGGAGCCGCAGTTCGAGATCGCCACGGGCTGGAACGGATCGTCCCTCCACGGAGACCGCTGGTCGGACGACGGCACGGTTTGCGGCGCGCCCGAACTCGACCAGCTCGCCTGGACGGAACTCGGGCACCTGCTGACCGGCTGCCCGATGCCGCCGTACACCTACGAGGCCTATCGCTGGGCCTTCGAGGTGGCGCGCTGCGCCGCACCCGCCGAGCACTCGCTGCCCTCACGGCACCACCTGACGGAGATCGTGCGTGACCTCGACAGCCGCCAAGGAACAAGCAGCAACATCCCGCTCGCGCTGCCCTTCATACGGCACCTGGCGTCCCGCTCCCAGCGCGCCGACTGGGCCGCCGCCGCGAACGACTGGGTGGACCGCACCCGCGAACGCCTCGGCGCCGGCCCCATCCCCGCTCCTCCCGCGCGAGCCGCCGAGCTTCCCGCACTCCACGTCCGGCTCACGCCCGAAGGGGACGATCTCTTCTGGCTGCAACTGTGGTCCCACCAGGGCGACTTCGAGAACGTAGGCGACTACGAGCGGCCCATGGACCTGGAAGCCGTACGACTGACACTGGGTGACCACCTCGTGGCCAACGCCGCGCGCAACCCGGGACGGATCGAATTCCACATCCCTTACGACTTGCTGGAAGTGCCCTTCGAGACCTGGCAGGTGCCCACGGGGCGCCGTACCAAGACATACGCACTCGGCGGCCGGTACCAGGTCGTACTGCGCTGTCCGGAGGAACGCCAGGGACTGGCCGAAGCTCCGTGGCGGACCAAGTGGGAGTGGTACGAGACCCACGGCGGCCAGCACCCGGACGCCGTCCACGACCTCCGGGACGACGATGTGTCAGACGATCTGGCCGACGAACTGCAACTGGACGAGCCGCCCGTCTGCGTACTGGCCGAAGTGACCGGACCCCGGGTCATGGACGCGTTGGGCGCCGTCCTGGACGGCGGGATACCGATCGCGGTCTGGCGCCGACCCTCCCCCGACACGGACGAATCCATTCGTACGGCGCTGGGGGCGACCCCACCGGCCGTGCTCGACGTGGAGTCACTGCCTGCCGCGCTCAGACGTGCCCGGGTCAAACGTCGCCCGCTCGCCCTGCTCTGGGACGACCCGGGGCGGATTCCCGAAAGGCGGTCGCTGTCCTCGTGAGTCAATCATCAGTGGAAGGAATCGGGATGGACGCCGCCAAGGACTGGTGGATCTACCGGGGTACCGGCACGGTCGAGGAGATGCGCGCCCGGCTCGACGAACACCGGCCGCCCTGGCGTGAGTACAAGGGCGAACCCGATCCCGAATACACCCCGCCCACCACCTCCGGGCCCGCCTGGGACGAGACGTACGAGCGCGGCACCGGATACGTGCCCGACCAGGCGGAGGTGGACGCCGTCAACACGGCCCTGTATCTGCGCCGCCCACTGCTCGTCACCGGCAAGCCGGGGGTGGGCAAGTCGACGCTGGCCCACAGCATCGCCGCCGACCTGGAACTCGGTCCTGTACTGCACTGGCCGGTGACGAGCCGCAGTTCCCTGCGGGACGGGCTCTACCAGTACGACGCGATCGGCCGACTGCACGACGCGAACCTGCGGCACCTGGAGACGAGCCGTGGCGCGCCGGGCCGCCGGGAGCGGGGACGGCCCCGTTCGTCGGGCAGCGCCATCGCGCCGTATCTTCGGCTCGGGCCGCTCGGCACGGCGCTGCTGCCGCAGGAACGGCCCCGGGTCCTGCTCGTCGACGAGATCGACAAGAGCGACATCGACCTGCCGGGCGATCTGCTCACGGTGTTCGAGGAGGGCTCCTTCGAGATCCCTGAGCTGGCGCGGATCGCCGCGCGGCAGCCGAAGGTCAGGATCGGCACGCAGGACGATCCGGAACTGCGCGTCACCGTCGAACGCGGCCGTGTCCAGTGCCGGGCCTTCCCGATCGTCGTGCTGACCAGCAACGGTGAACGCGACTTCCCGCCGCCCTTCCTGCGCCGCTGCATCCGGCTGCATGTCGAGCCGCCGACCCGGCAGAAGCTGACGCAGATCGTCCGCAAGCGGCTCAAGCTCGACGAGACGACCGGCCACGACAGCTACAGCGACCTCGTCGAGGAGTTCATCACGCGCCGGACGGAAGGCGACCTGGCGACCGACCAACTGCTCAATGCCGTCCAACTCCGGCTCAGCGGCGCATGGTCCGGGACGGACGAGCGTACGAAGTTCGTGGAGACCGTGCTGCAACGGCTGACGGGCCCGTTGGCGTGATCGAGGAGCTGTTCCACGCTCTGAAGGAGTCCGGCGCGAAGGCCGGGCCCGAGGAGCTGGCGGATATCCTCTGGCTGGCCGCGCGGATCGGGGACGGCTCCGGGGAGCCCGCAGTACGCGAACTGCCGGACCCCGACGACCAGTCCGAGGTGCCGACGCTGCCCGAGCCGCCGGTCGCGGGCCCGGACGGGGTGGGCTCCGAGCCGGTCGAGGAGTACTTCAACGCCTGCGATGTCACCGACACATCCGGCCCGGCGCGCGGCGGCCTCGACCTGGTCCGCGTCCGCCGCGCCCCGTCCCTGCGCGATCCGCTGGCGCTGATGCGGGCGTTGCGGCCACTGGGCCGGAGCACGGGGCGCGCACAGGACAGCTCGAACGACGTCGAGCTCGATGAGGAACTCACGGTCCGCAGAACCGTCGAACAGCGCCTTCCGACGCCCGTGTTGCGTCCGCGCCGAGGCCGCTGGCTGGACCTCGCGCTCGTCGTGGACGCCCACCATTCGATGCTGCTGTGGCATGACCTGGTGGGTGAGCTGCGGCGCGTGTTCGTGCAGACCGGCATCTTTCGGGACGTGCGCACGTGGTACCTGCGGGGGACGGAGGTGGCCGGCGAGCTGTCCGTCGCCCGCACCCCCGACGCGGAGCCACGCAGCGTGCAGGAGGTGTCCGACCCGTCGGGCCACCGGCTGGTTCTGGTGGTGACGGACACCGTGGCGAGCGGGTGGGCCGCGCCCTCAGTCGCGCGGATGCTGCGGCAGTGGTCCGCACACGGTCCGGTGGCCCTGCTCAATGTGTTGCCGCGCCGGTTGTGGGACCGAGGTGCGGTGCGACCGCAGCCGGTGCTGGTGCGGACGGTCGGACCTGCCTCGCCCAATACGTCATGGCGGCTGGGCCCGGCCACGCGGAGCCGCCACAGAAACCCTCGGCGGCAATCAGCCCGGCAGGTCATCACGATTCCGGTGGTGGAGGCCGAGGCCGCTTCCGTGTCGGTCCTGGCGAAGCTGGTCGCGGGGAACGGGCAGTGGACGCGGGTGCCGTGCCTGACCATTCCGCGTGCGGCAGAGGTGGTGCCGACCGCTCCTGCTCAGGAAACGGCGACCGACCAAGTCGACGAGATCCTACGGCGATTCAGGGCCGGCGCGTCTCCGCTCGCGCAGCGGCTGGCGGGGTATCTGTCCGCCGTACCGCTGAGCCTCCCGGTGATGAACCTCGTCCGCCACATCATGCTGCCCGAGTCGGAGCACGGGCATCTGGCGGAGGTTGCTCTTGGCGGACTCTTCACGCCTTGGGGACGGGAGGGGGCGGAGGACCCGGACAGGGTGCCGTTCGACTTCCGGCCCGGGGTCCGGGAGGCACTGCTGGGTGGGCAGCGGCGGGATGCCATCACTTCGGTGCAGGAAGTGGTGCGGCGGGAGATGGGGGCGGGGGTCAGTGAGCGGGGGGCCAGTAGTGGCGGGGACTTTCTCGCGGGGCGAAGTGTGGGGGGCGGTGACGGCGGCAGTCGGGGGCTGGCCTCGCAGGCGTCGCCGTTCGCGGTGCGGGTCGGTGCCGGGGACGGCGTTGGTGCGGGAGACGGGGGTGGTGCGGGGGACGGGGGTGGTGCGGGGGACGGGGGTGGTGCGGGGGACGGGGGTGGTGCGGGGGACGGGGGTGGTGCGGGGGACGCGGTATCGGCGCCGGAGGCGCGGTGGCAGCGGATCGGGGATCTTGTGCCGGGGGTGGCGCCCGTTGAGTCCTATGTGGTGCGCAGCGCGGATGATCTCCTGCGCGAGGTGATCTCACGCGCCCTGGAGGGGCACAGCTCGTTCACGCTGGTGGTCGGCGCAACCGGGGCGGGAAAGACATCGGCCATCCTGCGCGCCGTCTCCGCGCTGCCGGACGACTGGACGTGGTGGTCACCGAGAGACACGGACGAACTTGCCTCCAGGTCAGCCCTGTTGCCTCCGCGCTCGGTCGTGGTTCTCAACGACTTCCATAGGTTCGCCTTCGCCTCTGCCGGTCCTGCTCCGTACGTGCCGACCGCGTTGCTCGATCTGATGCCCCCTCCGGCGGAGGGACCGGTGGTGGTCCTGGGCGAACTCACCACCGCCGCCATGGACTCGCTCCTGACCGATGAGTCGGAGGAGGCCATCAACTTCCGCCTCCTGCTCGATCGTATCGATGTGGTGCGGGTCTCCCCCTGGGTCACGGACTCCGAAGCGATCAGGCGCGTGTACGAGTCACCGCCGGTCGCGAGGAGCATGCTCCGGGCGGCACTGGACATCCGCCGCCTGGGCCACGGCCCCGCCCTGTCGCGCAGATTGCTGGCAGCCGCGACGAACGTCTACCTTCCCGATCACTACCGGCATGACCTGTCGTACGACGCGGTGTCGAAAGCCTTGGCCTATGCGTGCAGGCCGATCGTCGGGGAACCACTGATCATGATCCGGACCTCGCGCGACCCGGAGCAGTACCAGCTCAGTGACTTCGTGCAGCAGGTCGATCTGGCGAAGTTCCCAAACATCGACCCCCCGGAGGAGCTCTGGACGGTGCTCGCCCGCTACGCCGACCCGCCCTCGCTGCGGGTACTTGCCCGCTCCGCACGGGTGAGAGGGCTGGACGAGGCCGCTCAGTACCTCGACAACTCCTTCGCGTTCGCGGACATCTCCTCCGAGTCCGCTGCTGTCATCCGAGAGCTCATCAAGGATGCCGGGCAACGGCTGGTGCAGGTCTGGATCCCAGGTACTGAGTTGGGCTCGGGTATCCGGCTCTCGGACGACGGGCTCGTGGTCATGTCCAGAAATGAGTACTCGCGCGTGAGAGGAGAGTTGCCGAGCGACAGGCTCCTGCGAGTGCGGCCGTGGCGCGGCGACATCGTCCTGCCTGCACGGATCCTGCCTGAGGATGGGGGAACGGGTCTGGTCTTCCTGTCCACCGGGCCGTCCTCATGGCCAGCCCGGCCGCGCCTGACGCGTGTGCAGTCCACCGTCGTCCCCTCGGTCGGAGAGTACGTCCTCGTTGTAGGACTCGACAGGGAGCTACCGTCCGAAATGGCCGGGCTCCGCTGCCTGGTCATGAGCGCCGCTGGGGATGACTACGCGCTTCAGCCGATCGTCTCCGCGCCATGGCCCGCCCCCGGGGCGGCGGTCGTAGACCTGCGCGGGACAGTGATCGGTGCAGTGTCATTCATCGATGAGGAGGCCGGTCTGCTCAACGCCTCACGCATCACTCCCCCCGCCCAGACCGCCGTACGAACGCTCGAGCGGCCGTCGAACCCCGACCTCCTCGACCCCACGCACTCACGTGCCGTCCTCATCGGCGTGGACGACTATGAGGAGTTCCCGGAACTGCCGGGTGCCGCCGACGCGGCACATGCCCTGGCGTCCGCGTTGGGACAGAGCGGAGGGAACGGCATCTTCGATGCCGACAGCATCGCTGTCGTCTTGAACCGCCAGTTCCGGGAATCTTTCCGCCCGACATTGTCCCGCGTGGCCCGGCAGGCCGAGCACACGCTCTTCCTCTACTACGCGGGCCACGTGCTCGAAACGCCCGACGACGCCTTCCTCACCTTCTCCGCCACCAGTCGCGACCGTCCCGGCGAATCCGCTCTCTCCATCAGGCGGCTTCGGTCGCTGATGGACGACAGCCCGGCCCTGTTCAAGGTTCTCGTCCTCGACGCCGACACCCAACACCCGGACAGAATCTGGGAGTGGTTCGCGCCCCGCACCACACCTCGTGGATACCGCGCACTGCTGACCTCGCATCGGGAGGCGAGGAACCCTCCTCACACCTTCGCGAAAGAGCTCGCCACGCTCCTCACCTCAGGCGTCCGCGGTGGCCCGGAGTTCCTGAGCCTGGAGGACATCGCCAGCTGGATCCGTGCCCGCAAGCGTGCTGGGAACGTCCGCCTCCACCAGCACTACGACGTCAACACCCCCGGCCTCTTCCTACGGAATCCGGCCTTCTCACCGGTCACCGACCACCAACAGGAAGGCAAGGGGACGGTCAAGTGGTTCAACGCGGAAAAAGGATACGGGTTCATCGCCCTGGACAACGGCCCGGACGTCTTCGTCCACTATTCCGCCATCGACGTGCCGGGCTTCCGGACCCTGGAGACGGGACAACGCGTCCAACTCCGCGTCATCCAGGGCGAAAAGGGACCGCAAGCACAGAACGTCCGCCCCACTCCTTCCGAGCGCTGAGCAAAGGACGATCACCTTCCAGGACTTGGGGCTCGGCGGACTGGGCACCTGCCACGGCCACGACTCAGCCGGGCACCACGATGGTGTCGCGCCGCTCGCCGAAGCAGCACAGTCCGGTCGTCGCCCGGGGCAGGGGTTCGGTGACGATGTCGATCGGCTGTCCCCGTAACTGCGCGACTTGGGCGACCACGGCCTGCAGCCCGAGGTCCGGACGCAGCCCCAGCCTCTTCGCGGCGCGCACGACGCGGCGCCGCGTCGACCACAGCGCCGTGGCTTCACGGAGTAGAAGGACGTCCACGCCCTCGATTCCCCTGTCGCAGTGAGTACTCGGCCGTACTACGCCCGGAGACCACCAGGGCACTCCCAGCGGAATGCCGCACTCCGCAGGCTCCCTCAACGCCAGTGCTGCGGCGGCCAGTTGCCGCACCTCACCAGCTGTTCACGTCAGAGGGCGGGGTCGCGGTGGGTCGGCACCGCGTCCACCACGGTCAACAGGACTGGCAGGTCCGGCAGTTCGGTGGCGGCGGTGGTCAGCGGATCGCCGGCGAAGACGGTCAGGTCGGCGCGGTGGCCCACCTGGAGACGTCCGGCCTCGTGCTCCTCGCCCGCCGCGTGGGCGGCGTTGACCGTCATGCCCTGGAGTGCCTCCAGGGCGGTGAGCGCCTGGTCCGGGCCGTGCGGCGGGCGGGTCAGGTCGCGGCTGGGGCGGCGGTGGCGGGCGCCCGCCATGACACCGAGCGGCGGATAGGGGGCGATGGGCCAGTCTGAGCCGAGGACGACCACGGCACCGGCGTCGTGCAGATCACGGCAGCGCCAGGCGCGGGAGGCGCGCTCCTCGCCCAGGCGGCGCGACCAGTTGTCGGTGTGGTCGGCGCGGGTGAAGTCGCAGCAGTGGGTGGGCTGCATGGAGGCGACGACGCCGAGTCCGGCGAACCTTCGCAGGGTGTCGTCGGGGACGGTCTCGATGTGCTCGATCCGGTGCCGTACCGCAGGCCCGCCCTCGGCCCGGGCCTTCTCCACCGCGTCCAGCACATGCCGTACGGCCGCGTCCCCGATGGCGTGGGTCGCCACCGGCACGCCCGCGCGGTGCAGTTGGCCGACGACGCGGGTGTACTCCTCGGGGTCCGGCCAGAAGGCGTGCCGGGACTCGCCGTGGCAGTCGGGCTGTTCCAGCCAGGCGGTGCCGTTGTCGATGGTGCCGTCCATGAAGATCTTCACGCCGGCGGTCCGCCAGAGCCGGCCGCCCTCGCCCTGCCCCGCGATGAGCGCGCGTACCCCGTCGGCGTCGGTGCCGGGCTGGCACCACGGAGCGACGCGCAGGCGCAGCGGGAGCTGTCCGGCCGCGTCGAGTTCGGCGTAGAAGGCGAGGCTGTCGCCGTTCGCGTCCATGGCGTGGCCGCCGGTCAGGCCCGCCGCGGCCATGGCGCGCAGCGCGGCGGCGAGCCGCTCGCGGCGCTCCTCGCGGGTGGGCTGCGGGGCGACGCGCTCGACCAGTTCGCAGGCGGCGTCCTCCAGCAGCAGTCCGGTGGGGCGGCCGTCGGCGTCGCACACCACCTCCGCGGTGGCCTGGTCGAAGGAGCGCGGCCCGTCGACGCCGGCGAGCTCCAGCGCGCGCCGGCTGGCCAGCATGGAGTGCGCGTCGAAGAGCAGCAGCAGGGCGGGTACGCCGTCGAGTACGGCGTCGAAGGGGGCGGTCTCGACGGGGCGGCCGGCGAAGACGTTGGGGTCCAGGCCCCAGCCGTGCAGCCAGGCGCCGGGGGCGAGTTCGCGCACCGCGCGGGCGAGCACCTCGCGCACCTGCGCCACGTCGGCGCAGGCCGACAGGTCCAGGCCGTGGGTGAGTTCGGCGCCGGAGACGGGGTGGATATGGCCGTCGACCAGACCGGGGGTCACCACCGCGCCCTTGAGGTCGATCACCGTGGTCGAGGCGTCCGCGAGCGCACGGATCTGCGGGTCGTCCCCGAGAGCGGTGATACGTCCGTCGGCCGCGGCGAGCGCGGTGTGCGGCAGGTACTGGCCGGTGACCGGGTCGAGCAGCCGGGCCGACAGCAGGATGAGGGAGGTGCGCACGCGGAACTCTCCTTGGTGGCGGGTCAGTTGGGGGCGGTCAGGGTGCCGGGCGGCAGGCCGAGTTCGCGTTCCGCGGTGAGGGCGGGCATGAGCCGGATCTCCGGCGGGTCCTCGGCGGTGTCGACGCTGTTGACGAGCATGCCGAGGCCGTCGAGGACGACCAGGATCCGCACGGCCGCCAGCAGCGCGTCGTCGGTGCGGAACTCGCCCCGCTCGGCACCGTCGCGGATGAGCCCTTCGAGCCGGTCGCGCCAGGCTGCCTCCTGGACGGCGACTCTCTCCCGCAGCGTCGGCCGGTAGCGGCTGAGGTGCCGGGCGTTGAGCCACAGCCGGCTGATGTCGTCGTACGACCGGCCGCTCGCCCGCGCGAAGAACCGCGCCAGCTGCCGCGTGGGCGTGGTGTCGGCGCGGTCGGCCGGGAGGAGTTCGTCGAGTTCGGAGGCGACCGCGGTGCCGTAGGCCTCGGCGACCAGATCGTCCACCGCCGGGAAGTAGTGGCTGATCAGTCCCGGCCGGACGGCAAGCTCCTCGGCGATACGCCGCAGGGTGATGCACTCCAGACCTTCGGCCAGGGCCACGGAAGCGGCGGCGGCAACGATTTCCGCACGTCTGGCGGCAGGAGATTTGCGGATTCGTTTGTTCGGGACGCTTGACGGCATGGATTCCATGCTATTGAGTGTGCGACCAATAAGCAAGCAGGTGGGTTACCAGCATCCGGAGGGGCGGCATGGCGTCCACGATTGACGACCCGCAGCAAGGGGTCGGGACTCCGTCGGGCGGGGCGGGCCGTATCGAGGCCCACGGCATCGACCACATCCCCGACAGCGAACGGCACGGACATCCCCGGCAGTTGTTCTCCGTGTGGGCGGCCGCGAACGTCAACTATCTGAGCCTCGTCATCGGCGGCGCGCTGATCCTGATGGGCCTCACCCTGTGGCAGGCGCTCGCGGTGATCGTGGCGGGCAACCTGTTCTGGGTGCTCACCGGGCTGCTGTCCATACCCGGGCCTGTCGCGGGCGCGCCCAGCGAGGTGATCACCCGCGCGATGTTCGGAGTCCGCGGCAACCGCGTCAACAACGCGGTCGTGGGCTGGATGATCTCCGTCTGCTACTTCGCGCTGAACCTGGCCGCCGCCTCGACCGCCGCCTTCGCCCTCGTCGAGAAGACCGGCGTCAGCGCGAGTACGAGCGTGCAGGTCGTCGTCGTGCTGGTCATCGCCGCGCTCACCCTGACCATCGGCGTCTACGGCCACGCCCTGATCATGAAGCTGTATCTGCCGATCACCCTGGCCCTCACCGCCGTGTTCGCGGTCGTCGCGGTCGGCGTGCTCCGGCACACGGACTTCTCCTACACCCCGGCCGAACCGCTCACCGGCCTCGACCTGTGGGCCGTCCTGCTCGCCGGGGTCACCCTGATCGGCGCCGGGCCGCTGTCGTACACCACCAGCGCCGACTTCTCCCGCTACCTGCCCCGTACGACCCCCGCGAAGGCGATCATCGGCTGGACCGCACTGGGTGGCTTCCTGCCCAGTGTCGTCGTCTGTTCCCTCGGCGCCTTCGCCGCGACCGCGGTCGACATGACGGACCCTCAGTCCGGACTCCAGCAGATCCTGCCCGGCTGGTTCGACCCCGTGTTCCTGCTCGCGCTCGTGCTCGGCACGATCGCCATCAACGCCCTGACCGCCTACAGCGCGGGCCTCGCCCTCCAGGCCGTCGGCATCCGCATCCGCCGCTCCCTCAGCGTCATCGCCGACGGAACCGCCGCGGTCGGCCTCACCCTGTACGGGCTGCTCGTCTCCGACTTCCTCGACACCGTCAGCAACGTCCTCCAGCTCACCGTGGTCCTCCTCGGCCCCGCCGTGGCCGTCTACGCCACCGACATCGCCCTGCGCCGCAACCGCTACGACGGCCGTGCCCTGATGGACGAGACGCGGGACGGCCCGTTCTGGTACACCGCCGGCGTCAACACGGCCGGTGCCCTCGCGCTGGCAGCGGGCGTCACGGCGGCGGCCCTGTGCGTGAACACCCTGTACACCGGCCCGGTCGCCGAGGCCCTCGGCGGCCTCGATCTCGCGCTGCCCGTGGGCATGGCGGTGTCGGCGGGCCTGTACACGGTCCTGGGGCGCCCGCGGCACACCTGACGCCGCCTCCACGCGTGCGCGAGCGGCGGCTGCCATCGTCACCGGTCGCAGCGACGCCCTCAGCCGTGGCCCCCGTACCCCGGTGACAGCGGTCGGCCCGGAAGGCAGGCACAGCAGTGACCGACAGCGAGACACCCGGCGTCCCACAGGCCCGGGTCGAGGACCAGCTCCGGGCCCTGCAACTCATCCAGGGCCACAGGGCCTCCCGGGCGGTCGGCGTCGCCGCCCGCCCGGGCCTCGCCGACGTCCTGGCCGAAGGCCCCAAGAACTGCGCGGAGTTGGCGCGGGCCACCGGCACGCACCCGGACCACGCCAGGCTGCTGCTGGTCGAGCCGGTCTGCCGGACGAGGACGGACCCGCCGCGCGGCTGAGCGCCGTACTGAGCGACCTGAACATGCTGCTGATGGTCGGCGGCCGGGAACGCACCCGGACGCAGTACGCCCGCCTGCGGGCCTCCGCGGGGCTCGATCTGGTCCGCGTGAGCGATCCGCTCACCCCCACCCATTTCCAGGTGCTCGAAGCGATTCCCCACTGAGCTTCGTGCCGCCCGGGTGCGCCCGGCGTGCTTCGTGGCGCATTCTTGCTGTGTCGCCCCCTGGGACGGCGCACGGACGAGGTAGGGGCCGATGACTGGGAGCGCCGAGGACGCGCAGCGGACCCCCGGGCGGCCGACGGCGTTGCTGATCGACGCCTCGCTGGAGGCGATCAGAGCGGCCGGCGGTCACGCGGCCGGGGTCTATCTGCGCTCCCGCACGCCCGGACTGCTGCGCCTGTCGGTGCTCGTCGGGCTGCCGGGCCCCCTGTTCGAGCCCTGGTGGCGGCTGCATGTGGACTCCCCGTTCCCGGTCGCCGACGCGCACCGTCTTGGCGTCGAGGTGGTCCTCGCCAACGCCACCGAGACGATGCGCCGCTACCCCCAGTTCGCGGCCGGTCTGCCGTTCCAGTTCGGCTCGCTGTACGTGCCGGTCGCGACCGACTCGACGGCCTACGGCGTACTGACCGTGCTGCGCCCTTCCGCGGCGGACGCCACCGAGCTGCTGCCCGAGCGGGAGCGGCTGGCTGGGCTCGCCGAGGAGCTGGCACGGCAGCTGCGGACCGTGGAGGACAGCGCCCTGCGGTGGGAGGGCGGACCCCTGTGTGTACGACCGCCCGCCCTGCGCGCCCCCGGACGGGCCGGGTCCTTCGCCTGGGATCCCGCCACCGGCGCCGTGACCCTGGACGACCGGCTGCGCGGGGTGCTGGGAGCGACCGCCGAGGAGTGCGCGGGAAGCGAGCAGGCCTTCGCCGAGGCCGTGGCCCCCGAGGGCACGCAGCCGCTGCTGGCCGCCCTGCGGGACACGGCCGCCGGCCGGCCTCCGCCGCTGCCGCTGTACCTGCGCGGCGCCGACGGGGCGCTGCGGCTCGTCGAGCTCTGGGGGTCGTACGACCGACCGCAGGACGCCTCCGGGGCGCGGGCCGTCCATGGCGTCGTCCTCGATCCCGGACCGGGCGCGGCGGCCGACACCGCGGCCGATCTGCTGCCGGAGGGCGTGTTCGCGCTGGACCGGCTGGGCACCGTCGTCTACGCCAATCCGCGCGCCGCCGAACTCCTGGAGCGGCCCCGCCCGCAATTGCTCGGCCGCCCCCTGTGGGACGCCGTGCCGTGGCTGAACCAGCCCGCCTGCGGGGACCATCTGCGCGGGGCGCTGCTGTCGCCCGAGCCGCTGCACTTCCACGTCGGCCGGCCCGGCGCCCACGCGGACGACCCGTACGACGGCGACTGGCTGGCCCTCTCGCTCCATCCGGGCCCGGACCTGCTGACCTGCACGGTCCGTCCCGCCCACCGGGTGGCCGAGGCGCCGTCCGGTCCCCCGGCCGAAGACGCGCACGGCCGCGCCGAGGTGGCCGCGGGCCCGTCGATGGCGCCGCTGTACCGGCCGATCGTCCTCGCCATCGCGCTCACCGAGGCGGTCACCGCCCGCCAGGTGTCCGCGGTGGTCATGCGGGAGCTGCTGCCCGCGTTCGGCGGGCGCCGGCTGGCGATCTACCTGTTGCAGGAGCGGCATCTGTTCCTGGCCTGGGAGAGCGGCTTCCCGCCGGGCTTCCTCGCCCCCTTCGAGGGCGTGGGTCTGGACGCGCGGCTGCCCGGCGTGGAGACGCTGACCAACGGCCGCCCGCTGTTCTTCGACTCCATGCAGCAGCTCATGGACGCCTACCCCGGCATCGCCCTGGACGCCACGGAAGGCGCCCGCGCCTTTCTCCCGTTGATCGCCTCCGGACGGCCGGTCGGCTCCTGCATCCTCGGCTTCGACCGGCCCCGCAGCTTCAGCACCGAGGAGCGGTCCGCGCTCACCGCGCTGGCCGGGCTGATCGCGCACGCGATGGAGAAGGCGCAGCGCTACGAGAGCGAGGCGGCGCTCGCCCGGGGCCTCCAGCAGGCCCTGCTCCCCCGGCGCCTTTCCGGGCATCCGCTGTTGGAGACCGCCGGACGCTATCTGCCCGCGACGCAGGGCATGGAGGTCGGCGGGGACTGGTACGACGTCGTCGCCGCCGGGGACGGCCTGGCACTGGTCATCGGCGACGTCCAGGGGCACGGGGTGCAGGCGGCGGCCACGATGGGCCAGCTGCGCACCGCCGTACGGGCGTTCGCGCTCGGCGACCGGCCGCCGGACGAGGTGCTGAGCAGCACCAACCGGCTGCTCATCGACATCGACGCCGGGCAGTTCGCGAGCTGCTGCTACATCCGCCTCGACCCCGTCACCGGAGTGGCCCAGGCAGCGCGGGCCGGGCATCTGCCGCCCCTGCTGCGCCGCCCTGACGGCGGTACGCACGTCGTCCACCTGCCCGGCGGAGTCGTGCTCGGCGTGGACCCGCAGGCGCAGTACCCGGTGACGGAGCTGGTCATCGACCCCGGAGCGGTCCTCGCCCTCTACACCGACGGGCTGGTGGAGCGGCCGGGCGGGGACATCGACGACGGCATCGGCGGGCTGCGGGTGGCGTTGGCGAGGTCCGGTGCGCCATTGGGGCGGCCCGGCGGACAGTCCCTGGCCAAGATCGCCGACCGGCTCACCGCGACCGCCCGGCACACCGCGGACCGGCCCGACGACATCGCCCTGCTGCTCGCCACCCGGCGCTCGGCGCCCCGGCGTGACGCATGATGGGAACGGCGAGTGCCTGTCACGGGGTGTGACGCCTCTCGCCTCCCGGGGGCCGGCGGTGTAGACATGGCTCATGGTCCGACTCTCGGGTCGATCCGGGGCCCGGTCGCTCCGTCGCCGCAGCGGTCCGCGCCCCCATCGGGCGCCCGACCGCGCCCGCGGAGTGCGCGCGGACCGCGCAGCGGGCGCCGAACGTCCCAGGACGCCGCACGGCCGGCGGCCTCGGTCGCCCCTGAGCGGACGCAGCGTGGCGGGCCAGGTGTTCCTCTTCCAGGCCGTCATCGTGGTGCTGCTGATCGTGGCCGCGGTGGTCGCGCTGGTGCTCCAGGTACGGCACGACAGCACCCGCGAGGCCCGCAACCGCTCCGTCGCGGTCGCCGAGTCCTTCGCCAACGCGCCCGGCACCCGTGAGGCCCTCGACGACCCCGACCCCGCGTCGGTGTTCCAGCCGCGTGCCGAGGCTGCCCGCAAGGCGACCAAGGTGGACTTCATCGTCGTCATGAACACCGACGGCATCCGCTACAGCCACCCCAAGCCGGACCGCATCGGCAAGCAGTTCGTCGGCACGATCGAACCCGCGCTGCAGGGCAAGGTCGTGACCGAGGAGATCATCGGCACGATCGGCCCGCTGGTGCAGGCCGTCGTGCCGGTCAAGGAGCCGGACGGCGACGTCGTCGGCCTGGTGTCGGCCGGGATCACCACGGCGACCGTCGGCGGCACCGCCGACCAGCAGCTGCCGCTCCTGCTGAGCGCGGCCGCGGCCGCGCTCGGCCTGGCGACCGGCGGCACGGCCCTGGTGAGCAGACGTCTGCTGCGCCAGACACATGGCCTGGGCCCGCACGAGATGACCCGTATGTACGAGCACCACGACGCGGTGCTGCACTCCGTCCGCGAGGGCGTGATCATCGTCGGCGACGAGGGCCGGCTGCTGCTCGCCAACGACGAGGCGCACCGCCTGCTCGAACTGCCGCCCGACGCGGAGGGCCGCCAGGTGGCCGACCTCGGGCTCGCCCCCGACACCGCCGAACTGCTGGATTCCGGCCGGGTCGCCACCGACGAGGTACACCGGGTCAAGGACCGGCTGCTGGCCGTGAACCAGCGGCCCACGAACCTGCGCGGCGGACCGCCCGGCAGCGTGGCCACCCTCCGCGACTCCACCGAGCTGCGGGCCCTGTCCGGCAGGGCCGAGGCGGCCCGGGAGCGGCTGAGCATGCTCTACGACGCCGGCGTGGGCATCGGCACCAGCCTGGACGTCACCCGTACCGCCGAGGAGCTGGCCGAGCTGGCCGTGCCGCGTTTCGCGGACTTCGTCACCGTGGACCTGTTCGGCGCCGTCCTCAGCGGCGGCCAGGCGGAGACGGTGACCCCGCTGCGACGCACGGCGATGAGCGGCATCCGCAAGGACGCGCCGCTGTACCCGGTGGGCGAGCAGATCGCGTTCGTGGAGTCCTCGCCCCAGGCGCGGGCGCTGCACGACGAACAGGCGGTGCTGGAGCCGCGGCTCGCCGAGGCGCCCGGCTGGCAGGCGCAGGATGTGGAGCGCTCCGCGCAGATCGTGGAGTACGGCATCCACTCGCTGATCGCCGTGCCGCTGCGCGCCGGGGCGCTGGTGCTGGGCGTGGTGTGTTTCTGGCGGTCGCAGAAGCCGGAGCCCTTCGACGACGAGGAGCTGGAGCTCGCCGAGGAACTGGTCGCGCGGGCGGCGGTCTCCATCGACAACGCCCGCCGTTACACCCGCGAGCACAGCATGGCGGTGACCCTCCAGCGCAGTCTGCTGCCGCGCACCCTGCCCGAGCAGAACACCCTGGAGATCGCGTACCGGTATCTGCCGGCGCAGGCCGGGGTCGGGGGCGACTGGTTCGACGTACTGCCGCTGTCCGGCGCGCGGGTCGCCCTGGTCGTGGGGGATGTCGTCGGGCACGGGCTGCACGCGGCGGCCACGATGGGCCGGCTGCGCACCGCGGTGCACAATTTCTCCGCGCTGGATCTGCCGCCGGAGGAACTCCTCGCCCTGCTGGACGAGTTGGTGGCCCGGATCGACCAGGACGAGGCGGCGGAGGGCAGCACCGCCCCGGTGACCGGCGCGACCTGTCTGTACGCGGTCTACGACCCGGTCTCCCGGCGCTGCACCCTCGCCCGGGCCGGCCATCCGCCGCCCGCCCTGATCCGCCCGGACGGCACGGTCGACTTCCCCGACGTGCCCGCGGGTCCCCCGCTGGGCCTCGGCGGACTGCCCTTCGAGACGGCCGAGCTGGACCTGGAGGAGGGCAGCCGGCTGGTGCTGTACACCGACGGGCTCGTCGAGGACCGGGTCCGGGACATCGACGAGGGCCTCGAACTGCTGCGCGCGGCTCTGGCGCGGGCGGGAGACTCACCGGAGGAGACCTGCCAGACCGTGCTGGACGCCCGGCTCGCGGACCGTCCCAGCGACGACATCGCCCTGCTCGTCGCCAGGACCCGGGCGCTGCCCGCCGACCGGATCGCCGAGTGGCAGGTGCCGTCGGACCCGGCGGCGGTCGGCAAGGTGCGTGCCTCGCTCAGCCGTCAGCTCGCCCGCTGGGACCTGGACGACCTGACGTTCACGACGGAGCTGATCCTGAGCGAGCTGGTCACCAACGCCATCCGGTACGGCGGCGACCCCATCCGGGTGCGGGTGCTGCGTGACCGGACGCTGATCTGCGAGGTGTACGACAGCAGCAACACCTCACCGCATCTGCGGTACGCGGCGATGACGGACGAGGGCGGGCGCGGCCTGTTCCTCGTCGCGCAGCTCTCCGAGCGCTGGGGCACCCGCTACACACCGGCCGGCAAGGTGATCTGGGCGGAGCAGCCGCTGCCGTGAGTCGCCCGTGACGCGAGGGGTGGGCAACGGCGACCACATCTGATAGTAAACCTTCCTATCAGTGCCACGAACCTCCAACCACCCACCCCCCACCACCACTTGGAGCACCCGTGAGGCACCCCACGCGCCGTACCCTGCTCGCCATCATCGGCGTCTCGGCCACCGCGATCCCCCTGCTGAACGCTCCGTACGCCGGTGCCGTCCGCGCGCCCGGACTCGACGACCCGGCGAAGAAGGAGATCGCCATGAAGCTCGTCTCCAGTGCGGAGAACTCCTCGCTGGACTGGAAGGCGCAGTACAAGTACATCGAGGACATCGGGGACGGCCGCGGCTACACCGCCGGGATCATCGGCTTCTGCTCCGGCACCGGCGACATGCTCGACCTCGTGGAGCTCTACACCGACCGCAAGCCGGGCAATGTGCTCGCCGGGTACCTGCCCGCCCTGCGGGAGGTCGACGGCTCCGACTCGCACGAAGGGCTCGACCCGTACTTCCCCCGGGACTGGCGCGGGGCCGCGCAGGACCGTGCCTTCCAGCAGGCGCAGAACGACGAACGCGACCGGGTGTACTTCAACCCGGCCGTACGGCAGGGCAAGGCGGACGGACTGCGGGTGCTCGGGCAGTTCGCGTACTACGACGCCCTGGTCATGCACGGCAACGGCTCCGACAGCGCGAGCTTCGGCAGCATCCGCAGGCGTGCGCTGCAGAGCGCGCGGCCGCCGGCCCAGGGCGGTGACGAGGTGCGCTACCTGCACGCCTTCCTCGACGCCCGGGTGCGGGCGATGAAGCAGGAGGAGGCGCACAGCGACACCAGCAGGGTCGACACGGCCCAGCGGGTCTTCCTGCGCGCGGGCAACCTCGACCTCGTACCGCCGCTGGACTGGAAGGTGTACGGCGACAGCTACCACATCGGCTGAGCGCAACCGCACGGGGGTCCCGCACCCCGGACCCCCGTGCCGGCTTTGAGAAGCCATAACCCAGGCTTATGAGCTCATAGACCGGACCCGCGTACCGACTTAGGGTTGCCTTAGCTTAGGCTTCCCGTCGAGTTGCTTGTCATCGCTCGAAGGGAACCTGATCATGCCCCGCCCCCTGCGGGTAGCCATTGTCGGAGCCGGCCCCGCCGGGATCTACGCCGCCGACGCGCTGCTCAAGTCCGATGTGGCCGCCGAGCCCGGTGTCTCCATCGACATCTTCGAGCGCATGCCGGCCCCGTTCGGCCTGATCCGTTACGGCGTCGCCCCCGACCACCCCCGCATCAAGGGCATCATCACGGCCCTGCACCAGGTGCTCGACAAGCCGCAGGTCCGCCTCTTCGGCAATGTGAACTACGGCGCCGACGTGCACCTGGACGATCTGCGCGCCTTCTACGACGCGGTGGTCTTCTCCACCGGCGCCATGGCCGACCGCGAGCTGAAGATACCCGGCGTCGAACTCGACGGCTCCTACGGCGCCGCGGACTTCGCGTCCTGGTACGACGGCCACCCGGACGTGCCGCGCACCTGGCCGCTGGAGGCGGAGAAGGTCGCCGTCCTGGGCGTGGGCAACGTGGCGCTGGACATCTCCCGGATTCTCGCCAAGACCGCGGACGAGCTGCTGCCGACCGAGATCCCGCCGAACGTCTACGAGGGCCTGAAGGCCAACAAGGCCGTGGAGATCCACGTCTTCGGCCGCCGTGGCCCCGCGCAGGCGAAGTTCTCCCCGATGGAGCTGCGGGAGCTGGACCACTCCCCCACCATCGAGGTCATCGTCAACCCCGAGGACATCGACTACGACGAGGGCTCCATCGAGCAGCGCCGCTCCAACAAGCAGGTCGACATGGTCGCCAAGACGCTGGAGAACTGGGCGATCCGCGATGTCGGCGACCGCCCGCACAAGCTGTTCCTGCACTTCTTCGAGTCACCGGTGGAGATCCTCGGCGAGGACGGCAAGGTCGTGGGCCTGCGCACCGAGCGCACGGAGCTGGACGGCACCGGCAACGTCAAGGGCACCGGCGAGTTCAAGGACTGGGACGTCAGCGCGGTCTACCGCGCCGTCGGCTACCTCTCCGACAAGCTGCCCAAGCTGCCCTGGGACCTCGACTCGGGCACCGTCCCGGACGAGGGCGGCCGGGTCATGCAGGAGACCGGCGAGCACCTGACGTCGACGTATGTCACCGGCTGGATCCGGCGCGGCCCGGTGGGCCTGATCGGCCACACCAAGGGCGACGCCAACGAGACGGTGGCCAACCTGCTGGACGACTTCGCGAACGGCCGTCTGCAGACGCCGGACGCGCCCGCCCCCGAGGCGGTGGAGGCGTTCCTCACCGAGCGCGAGATCCGCTTCACCACGTGGGAGGGCTGGTACAAGCTGGACGCCGCCGAGAAGGCGCTGGGCGAGCCGCAGGGCCGTGAGCGCGTGAAGATCGTCGAGCGCGAGGACATGCTCCGCGAGAGCGGCGCCTGATCCGGACCGCCAGAAGGGCCCGGAGCGAATATGCGGACGACAGCGTCCGCATATTCGCTCCGGGCCCTTCGGCGTCCGATGAGAGAGTGCCGCCCATGGGAAGTCTGCTGAGCCCCACCTCCGCCGCGGCGGCCGGCCCCCGGTACAAGGCGGCCTGCCGGGAGCAGCCGGGCTGGGAGTCCGCCGCCCGCGCCGCGGTCCTTGCGGGCCGGCCACTCGTCGAAGCCCTCGCGGAGTCGGTGCGGCCGGAGGAGGCCGAGGCGGCGCGGCAGCTGCCGATGGGCGGGACGCGGCCGTTCCCGGAGTGCTGAGACGCCCGGTACCGATGCCACCCCGAGTGGCTGGTCGACTACCCGTCGTGCACGATGTGGCAGGGGGTACGAGAGTCCGGCGGGAAGGATCACCGGTCATGGGCACAGGCCCCCTGCGAACGACAAGGCAGCCCGTGACCCGGGCGTTGACCGGGTTGCTCGTGGCCGTGCTGGGCGCGGCCGCGCTCGTGGCGTGCGGCTCGGACGACGACGGCGGTTCCGCGGGCACCGAGACACCCAGGTCGCCGAAGACCACCGGCTTCACGGGCACCGCGCCCTCCGCCGTGGCCTCGCTCGCCGAGTCCGTCAAGGAGTCCCTCTCGGCCGCGGCGTCGTCCGCCTCGGCGCGCGCCTCCGAGTTCGAGGCCTCCGTCTCCGCGGAAGTGGCGCGTGCCAATGCCGCCGCCAAGGAGCAGTTGGACGACGTGGAGGGCCGGGGCAACGCCACGGCCGACGTCTCGCTCACCGGCAAGCCCCGGGCCCAGACGGACGGACTGCTCGCCGTCGTCGTCAACATCACCAACAGCACGGACCGGACGGCCTCCTACGCCGTCCAGGTCGACTTCAGCGACTCCGACGGCCAGGTCGTGGAAACCCGTTACGTCGGCGCGGAGGACCTGGAGCCCGGCGAGCGGGCCCAGCCTCTCGCCATCAGCCGCAAGCCGCCCGAGCCGAAGCTGACGGCCGAGATCGCCAAGGCGCAGCGTTACTGAAGCGCGTCGGAGATCGACTTGGCGCCGCCATGTGCGGTGAGGCCGCCGTCGACCGGGATCTCGGCGCCGGTGATGAAGGAAGCGGCGTCGGAGAGCAGGAACACCACCAGCGGGGCGACCTCGTGGGCCGTGCCGGTGCGGCCGAGCGGGGTCTCGCGGAGGTTCGCCGCACGGAAGGCGGGTGCGGCGGAGGCGGTCATGTCGGTGTCGATGTAGCCGGGGTGGATCGTGTTCACGCGGATGCCGCGCGGGCCCAGCTCCGTGGCCGCCGCTTTCGACAGGCCCCGCAGCGCCCATTTGCTGGCCGTGTACGCCACCGGGTAGTGGCCGGTGAGCGCGGCGGACGAGCCGACGTTCACGATCGACGCACCGGGCGGCATCAGCGGGGCGAGGTGCTGGATGCCGAGCAGCGGGCCGGTGACGTTGACCGCGTGGACGCGGGCGAAGTCGTCGGGGCGTACGTCGGCGAGACGGGCGCGCCAGGTGATGCCCGCGTTGTTGACCAGCCCGTGCACCTGCCCGTACGACTCCGCCAGTTCCGAGGCCAGTCGGGCCCAGTCGTGCGCGCTGGTGACATCGAGGCGGCGGCAGTCACCGACGGGTTCCGCGTCCGTGGCGATGACCTGCGCGCCCGCCCGGGCCAGGGCGTCCGCCTCGGCGGCGCCCTGACCGCGCGCGGCGCCGGTGACCACCACGACCTTGCCGGACAGGCCGGTCACGGCCGCTCCCGGCTGCGGCGCCGCGCTGCGGGCAACGGCACCGGATCGACGCCCTCGACCACGGTGTTGGAGAGCGTCCCGATGCCCTCGACCGTGAGCGTGACCGTGTCCCCTGGCCGAAGCGGCGGCGGAGACTGCTCGCCCCGCACCCCCCACAGCTCCGCCAGACAGCCCCCGTTGCCGCAGGTGCCCGAGCCGAGGACGTCGCCGGGGCGTACGACGGTGCCGCGCGAGGCGTAGGCCGCCATCTCCTCGAAGGTCCAACTCATATGGGACAGCAGGTCCTTGCCGACGATCTCACCGTTCACCGCGGCGGTGAGCCCGAGCCTCAGGAAGCCGTCGGCGTCCCGGTACGGCTCCAGTTCGTCGGCGGTGACCAGGTACGGTCCCAGCGTGGCGGCCGTGTCCTTGCCCTTGCAGGGGCCGAGCCGGACCTGCATCTCCCGGGACTGGAGATCGCGCGCGGACCAGTCGTTGAGGATCGTGTAGCCGACGATGTGGTCGCGGGCCTGCTCCGGGGTGAGGTCGCGCCCCTCGCGGCCGATGACGGCGGCGA
The DNA here is from genome assembly GCF_032436805.1 of Streptomyces sp. P17. NCBI lineage: Bacteria > Bacillati > Actinomycetota > Actinomycetes > Kitasatosporales > Streptomycetaceae > Streptomyces > Streptomyces sp. P17. Next base: position 34,897 of record NZ_JAVRBF010000017.1, read on the forward strand.
CCTCCAGTTCGAAGTCCAGCAGCCGCGACCCCGGCGGCACGGGCACGGCGTCGTACGGGCCGATGACCGCGTAGGGGTTGGTGAAGTAGAAGGTCGGGGCGTCGTACCAGGCTTCGGGCACGCCACCGGCGCCGTCCACGGAGCGCCGTACGCCTTCGACGTGTTCCTCGAAGGTGACGAAGTCCCGGATCGTCGGCGGCTCCAGCGGCGCCAGCAGATGTACGTCCGCCAGGGGCACGGGCGGGCCCACGGGCCGTACCCCGTGGGCCGCTTCCACGGGTGAGGTGCCGTCGGGCAGGGCGCGGACCGCGCCGCCCTCGACGACCCCATGGAAGCGACGGCCTGCGTGCAAGTAGGTGGCTATGCGCATCGGGGCCTCACACCGGCGGTGCGACGAAGCAGCCGCGGTCGACGTCGTTGAACGACTCCTTGGCGACCAGTTCGTTCATCGGGTTGGCGGTGCCCCACTGGTCGGTGACCTCGGGCTTGGAGAAGTCGTAGACGCTGGGGTGCCAGGTGTCCTCGTCCAGCAGCTCCAGTTCGGTCGTGTACTCCACCGTGTTGCCGTGCGGGTCGAGGAAGTAGGTGAAGGTGTTGTCGCCCGCCATGTGCCGGCCCGGGCCCCAGATCTTCCGCGCGCCGGAGCGCATCACGCGTCCGGAGCCGCGCATGTACTCGTCCAGGCCGCGCATCTCGAACGAGACATGGTGCAGGGAGGTGTGCGGGCCCTGGGCGATGGCCATGGAGTGGTGCTGGTTGCTGATCCGCATGAAGTGCATGACCTCGCCCATGTGCGGCGAGCTGAGCGTGTCGGAGAGACGGAAGCCGAGGTGGCGCTCGTACCACTCCCGAGTGCGGTTCAGATCCGGGGAGTTGAGGACCACGTGCGACAGCTTGACCGGGATCGACTCCTTCTCCTCGATCCTGCGGTGCCGCCGGACCTCGACATCGGCCAGGACCTCGATGGTGCGTCCGTCGACGTCGAAGAAGCGGAAGCCGTATCCGCCGCCGGGGGTGTCGGCCTTACCGGGCTGTGAGATCAACCGCACCCCGGAGGCGGCGAGTTGCTCGGCCAGGGTGTCCACGTCGGCGGCGGACGCGGCGCCGTAGGAGACCAGGTCGAGCCGCTTCTCGCCGGACTTGCGCAGCCGTACGACGTACTGCTCCGGGGAGCCCTCGGCGGCCAGGAAGGAGATTCCGGAGTCCTCGGCGACCTTGGTCAGGCCCCAGACGCCGGCGTAGAAGTCGAGTTGCTTGTCGTAGTCGGGCACGGCGAGGTCGACGTGCCGCAGATGGGTGAGCAGACGCATGGTGGTCAGTCCTTCCGGAGGAGGGCGGCCGCGTTGCCGCCTCGTACGGCGTCGAAGTCGGCCGCGGACAGGCGTGCGGCGCGCAGGGCGTCCAGCGGGTCCTCGGTGCCCATGTCGAAGGGGAAGTCGGAGCCGAGCAGCACCCGGTCGGCGCCCGCGGCCCGGACCAACTCCCGCAGTGCGTACGGATCGTGGACGAGGGAGTCGAAGTAGAGCTGCCGCAGATAGCTGCTCGGCTCCCGTGCGCAGCCGCGGGCATCGGGGCGGGCCCGCCAGGCGTGGTCCGAGCGGCCGATGTGGGTGGGAAGGTAGCCGCCGCCGTGCGCGGCGATCAGCTTCAACTGCGGGTGCCGGTCCAGCACTCCGGAGAAGATCAGGTGGGAGAGCGCGACCGCGTTCTCCACCGGCTGGCCGACCGTGTTGGACAGGTACCAGCGGTCAAGACGCTCGTCGAGGGTGCAGCCGAAGGGGTGCAGGAAGAGGATGGCCCCCGTCTCCTCGGCGCGTGCCCACAGCGGCTCGTACGCCGGGTCCGACAGCTCCCGTCCGGGTGCGTGACTGGAGATCTCGACACCCGACAGCCCCTGGTCCAGGGCGCGTACGGCCTGCTCCGGGTGTTGCAGGGGCGCGAGTCCGAGACCGTGCAGCCGCTGCGGGGCCTGGGCGCAGTGCGCGGCCGTCGCCTCGCCCGCGAGCCGGTACAGCTTCTCCGCCGTGTCCTCGTCGGCCCAGGGGTGGTAGTGCGACGGGGAGGGGCTGACGAGCTGGATGTCGACGCCCTGCGCGTCCATCGCGGCCAGCCGGGCGCCGACATCGGTCAGGCGCGGGATGCGCGCGGCGACCATGGGGCCGCTGACGGCCAGGGAGGCGGCACCATTGCGGCGGGCGTCCAGCGCCTTGGCCTCGGCGAAGCCGGGGAGGTCCGCGACGAGGACGTCGACCTGCGGCAGCAGGAGGTGCGCGTGCACATCGACGGTGGAGGCCCTCACGGCAGTTCCCTGAGTACGGCCATGGTGGCGCCCATGAGCCCGGGCAGGTCCCCGCGGACGCCGTCGAGCTGCCACTGCCCGATCCGTACGGACGCCTCGACGACCGTACGGACCCGGTCGATGCGCCGCTCGTAGTAGCTCCTGAGGAGTTCCTCGTCCCAGTCCGCGCCGCCGGTGAGCAGCTGGGCCAGCACCCAGGCGTCCTCCAGGGACATCGCCGCGCCCTGGGCCATCGTGGGCGGGCAGCAGTGGGCGGCGTCGCCGACGAGGACGACCCTGCCCCGGTGCCAGGAGCCTTCGACGAGCAGCCGGTCGAACCAGGTGTAGTTGACCTGCGCGGGGTCGGTGATGGACTCCCGGATCTCCGTCCAGGCGCCGCCGTAGCCCTCGGCGAGTCGGCGCATCTCCTGTGCGTAGGACTCGGGCGGGATGGTGGCGCGGTCGCGGTTGGCCTCGACGAGGTAGGCGTAGACGGTGTCGTCGCTGGTGGGGGTGTAGCCCGCGATGTAGCAGGGGCCGCCGTGGGCGAGGTCGGTGCGGTCCACTCCGGCCGGGCGGGGTGCCGGGACGCGCCAGATGGCCATGCCGGTGGGGGCGGGTTTGTCGTCGATGCCGATGGCGGCGCGGGTCGCGGAGTTCAGACCGTCGGCGGCCACGACGAGGTCGTAGCGGCGCTCGGTGCCGTCGCTGAGGCGGACGGTGACGCCCTTGTCGTCCTGGGTGAGGATCTCGGCGGTGGTGCCGAGCCGGACCCGGGCGCCGCCGGCCCGGACGGCGTCGGTGAGGATGCGCTGCAGGACCGGGCGCTGCATGCCGAGGGTGGCCGGGAGGTCGTCGCCGCCGGTGCGGAGGTCCTCGCTGGTGTGCAGCACGGTGCCGTCGGGCGCGGTCAGGCCCAGGGAGTCGAAGCAGAAGCCGTGGGCGCGGATCTCGTCCCAGACGCCGAGCTCGCGCAGCACGCGCAGGGCGTTGCCCTGGAGGGTGATGCCGGAGCCGCGTACGTTCCAGTCCGGCTGGGCCTCGACGAGGTCCACGGCGATGCCGGCCCGGCGCAGCAGTACGGTCATGGCGTTGCCGGACGTGCCGCCTCCGACGACGAGCACGGTTTTCTCTCTTCCCATGGCCAACTCCTTCGTTGGACGGGTCACTTGACGGCGACCGGGTTGACGGGTGAGCCGACGGCTGAGGTGATGGGCAGGGGCGCGGCGGTGAGCCAGAACTCGTACACGCCGTCGTCGGCGCAGTCCTGCGCGAGCGCGTCGGGGTCCCACATCTCCCCGATGAGCAGGCCCATGTTGGGGATGGCGACCTGGTGCAGCGGCTGGAAGGCCCGCTCGAACTCGTTGGGCCGCACCTCGAATCCCCAGGTGTCGGTGGCGACGGCCGCGATCTCGGTGCGGTGCAGCCAGCCGGCCGTGGTGAAGGACAGGCCGGGCGAGTCGCCGCCCGCGTACTCGCCCCAGCCCTCGCGCCGGGCGCGGGCCAGCCGCCCGGTGCGTACGACGACGAGGTCGCCGCGGCCGACGGTGACGCCGTGCGCCTCGGCGGTCGCGGCGAGGTGCTCCTCGGTGATGGCGAAGCCGTCGGGCAACTCGCCCTGGTCGCCGATGACCCGGCCCACGTCCAGGAGGACGCCGCGGCCGGCGACGTACCGCGCCATGTGCTCGATGCCGGTGACGAGGTCGCCGTCGGAGGTGACGGTGCGTGCGGCGTCCCGTCCGTTCCATGCCTTGCCGTGGTCGAAGATGTGCCCGAGGCCGTCCCACTGGGTGGAGCACTGCAGCGGCATGGCGATCACGTCGTCGGCGCCGCCGAGCCCATGGGGGAAGCCCTGGTTGCCGAGAGCCGCGTCGGTGCCGGTGTCCAGCATGGTGTGCACGGGGTTGGTGCGGCGCCGCCAGCCCTTCTGCGGTCCGTTCATGTCGAAGCGCTGCGCCAGCGAGAAGCTCACGCCCCGCCGGACCAGCGCGGCACCCTCACGCCGCTTGGCCTCGTCGAGGAAGTTCAGGGTGCCGAGGACGTCGTCCTCGCCCCAGCGCCCCCAGTTGGAGTACGCCTTGGCGGCCTCGGCGATGGCGCCCTCGGGGTCCTGGCGGTTCACTCCGTCTCCCCCACGCAGCGTGTGCGCTGGGCGCCGAGCCCGGTGATGGAGCCGTCCATGACGTCGCCCTCGCGCAGCAGCCGCCCCCAGTGCATGCCGTTGCCGGCCGGGCTGCCCGTCAACACCAGGTCACCGGGGAGGAGTTGGGCACTCTGCGAGGCGTACGACACCATGCGCGCCACGCCGAAGATCATGTCCTTGGTGGACTCGTCCTGCATGGTCTCGCCGTTCAGCTTCAGCGTGACGCGCAGGTCCGCCGGGTCCGCGATCGACCCGGCCGGGACGATCCACGGGCCGAGCGGGGTGAAGCCGGGCGCGTTCTTGCTGCGCAGCCAGTCGGTGCCGATGGCATTCATGTCCCGGCGGAAGACGGTGGCGCGGTCGGTGAGGTCGTTGGCGATGGTGTACCCGGCGACATGGTCCAGGGCCTCCTCGACGGGGACCCGGTGGGCGGGCTTGGCGATGACCGCCGCCAACTCCAGCTCCCAGTCGGGCTGTTCGGCCCAGGCGGGCAGGACGACATCGTCGTAGGGGCCGGTGAGGGCGCTCGGCAGGCCGATGAAGACGTACGGCAGGTCCTCGGCGGCCCGCCGGTCCATGATCGCGGCGACCTCTGCGCGGGCCTCCGCCACCGTGCGCGGATCGTCGGGCGCGCGGTGGGCGACCTCCAGGTCGATCACATGCTGCCGGTAGTTGGCGCCGGACTGGAAGACCTGGCGGGGCTCTACGGGGGCGTGGACGCCCAGTGCGTCCAGGGGCTGCCAGTCGCCGGCCGCGTCGCGGGCCAGCTCGTGCAGCCGGGGCAGCAACTCCACCCAGCGCTCGCAGATCCGCCGGGTCGTCAGGAGAGGGTCGCCGAGTGGCGCACGAAGGTCCAGCACGCGGCTCTCGGGCGTCACGAGGCCGGGGAAGGGGGCCTGGTCAGGGGCGGAAAAGGTGCCGAGGGCGAAGGGTCCGGAGAAGGACGCGGAAGGGGCGGCGGGTTTCACGGGCATGTCCTCCAGATTGCGGTGGACCCAATCTGGCCCCACATCCCGTAATCTGGGAAATCGATTCTTCTGATGAGGATCATCCACAGCACGAATAGCACCGGGGAGCGCCGTGCATCTGTCGGGCCTCGATCTCAATCTCGTCCTGTCCCTGCGCGCCCTGCTGGAGGAACGCAACGTCACCCGGGCCGGGCAGCGCATCGGACTCAGCCAGCCCGCGATGAGCGCGGCCCTGGCCCGGCTGCGCCGCCACTTCGACGACGAGCTGCTCTCCCGCGTCGGCGGACAGTACGAACTCACCGCTCTCGGGCGGGCCTTGCTCGACCGCACCGCCACCGCCTGCGATCTGCTGGAGCGGGTCTTCAGCAGCCGGGCGGAGTTCGTCCCGGGCAGCGAGGAGCACGAGTTCACCCTGCTCGCCTCCGACTACGCGATCGCCGTCTTCGGCGCCGAACTCGCCCGGACCGTGCACGCCGAGGCCCCTGGGGTGCGGCTGCGGTTCCAGCGGACCCCGGCCGATGCCACCGAGGAGACCGCGACGGCGCTCAGCGCGGTCGACGGGTTGCTGATGCCGCACGGCATCATCAGCGGTTTCCCCGCCGTCGATCTGTTCACCGACCGCTGGGCCTTCCTCGTCGCCGACTCCAACGACGAGGTCGGCGACCGGCTGACCATGGCGGACCTGGCCCGCCTGCCCTGGGTCATCTACCAGCGCACCTACGACGCGCCCGCCGCACGGCAGTTGAGCATGCTGGGCATCGACCCGCATGCCGAGGTCTCCGTCGACAGCTTCCAGGTGCTGCCCTTCCTGGTCGCGGGCACCCACCGGATCGCCCTGGTGCAGCGGAGCCTGGCCGATCTGCTGAGCGGGGTGGCCGCCGTACGCGTCATGGATCCGCCGTACGAGGCGGTGCCCCTCCAGGAGGCGATGTGGTGGCATCCCGTGCACACGCATGACGCGGCGCACATCTGGCTGCGGGAAACCGCGGCGCGCGTGGGCGCGGGCCTGGGGCATCCAGGGGATGAATGATCGGCATCCGCGATCGCGATCGGGCGGGGGCTAGGCAGCACCCGGCGGGTGGCCGATAGTCGTCTCCACCAGGCGCCGGAGCCGTTCCGCTCGACGTGTGCGCCGTGTCTGTGCCATCCCCCCTCCGCCAGGTGGAGTTCCCGCATGCCCGCAACCGAATCCGTCCCCGGCCACCGTCTGCGCATCACCCTGCTCATGGCCGGCAGCTGTCTGCCCATCCTCGGCGCCGTGCTCATCGCCCCGGTCCTGCCGCAGATGCGCGACCACTTCTCCGACGTCCCCGGCGCCGACGCGCTGGTGCCGATGGCCCTGACGATCCCCGCCCTGTCACTCGCGTTGCTGGCCCCCTTCGCGGGCGTGGTCGTCGACCGGCTGGGCCGCAAACGCCTCCTCGTCATCGCCACCGTGCTGTACGCGTTTCTCGGCACGGCCCCGCTGTGGCTGGACTCCCTCGGTGCCATCGTCGCCAGCCGCGCGCTGGTCGGTGTGGTCGAGGCCGCAATCATGACCTGCTGCACCACGCTGATCGGCGACTACTCCTCCGGCCGGCAGCGCGACCGCTACCTGGCCCTGCAGACGATGTGCGCCTCGATCTCGGCGACGGCGTTCTTCGTGCTGGGCGGCGCGGCCGGTTCGGCGGGATGGCGCGCGCCGTTCTGGGCGTACGCGGTGACCCTGCTGCTCGCCCCCGCGATGGCGGCCTTCCTGCCGCAGTCCCCGGCCGGCGCGAAGTCCGGCGAGCCGGGCCCGGTGCGGCGGCCCTTCCCCTGGCGTCCGCTGGCCGGAACGTGCGCGCTGACCGTCTTCGGCGCCGTCCTCTTCTACACCGTCCAGGTGGAGATGGCGTTCCTCCTGGACGACATGGGCGTGGAGGACTCCGGCACCATCGGTCTGGCCATCGCCGCGTCCAGCGCCGCCACCGTGCTGGGCGCCGGGGTCTTCACCAAGTCCGGCCGCGGCCCGGAGGCCTGGCTGCCCGGCGTCTTCGCCCTGTGCGGACTGGGGTTCGCGGTGATCTGGCTCGCCGCCGACCCCGTCGTCCTGACCCTCGGCGCCGTCATCAACTGCTTCGGCGGCGGCATCATGCTGCCGAGCCTGCTCACCCTCGCCATGTCCCGGCTCGACTACGCCGACCGCGGCCGCGGCACCGGACTGTGGACCGGCTCCTTCTTCATCGGCCAGTTCATCTGCCCGCTCGTCGTCCTGGCGCTCACCGCGGCCGTCGGCACCCTGGCCGACGCCATGGGCGTCCTCGCGGCCGCCGGGGCGCTCGGCGCGGCCGGCCTCGGCCTCGTCGCCCGACGCCGACGGCCGGTGGCGGCCCCGGCGCCGGTCAGTGGTCGACCGTGACGACGATCTTGCCGACCTGGTGGCCGGCCTCCAGATAGCGGTGCGCCTCGACGACCTCGTCCAGGGGAAAGACCCGGTCGACGGCCGGAGAGAAGGCACCGCCGCTCAGGCCGGAGGAGACGAACGCCTCGGCCCGGCGCAGCCGCAGCCGCAGCGGGTCCCTGGTCGTCTCCAGGACGGTGTAGGTACGCATGTTCAGCGCGGGCAGGCCGAGTTCGATCCCTGGGTACGGGGTCGCCTCGCCGCTCGGTGCGCCGTAGACGAAGAGGGTCCCGCCGGGGGCGACCACCCGGGCCAGGTCCATGATGCCGGGGCCGGCCACGGCGTCGAGGACGAACTCGGCGCCCCGGCCGCCGGTGACGGCGAGCACCCGGTCGACGACGTCCTCCTCCTCGGTGACGATCACCTCGGCAGCCCCCGCCTTCAGCAGCGCCTCCCGCTTGGCCGAGGTGCGGGTCGTCGCGACGGGCACCGCGCCCACACGGCGGGCCACCTGGATCGCCGCCAGGCCCACGCCGCTGGAGGCGGCGGTCAGGACGACCGTGTCCCCGGCGCGCGCCCCGCCGACCTCGACGAGTGCGCCGAATCCCCGCGGCACGCAACTCCCCTCTCCCATGCATATGATCGGGTCTCTTCACCGAACCTTCACAAGGGGGGACTTCGTCATGCGTATACGCCTGCTCATCGCGACGGCCACCGCCGCGGGCGCCCTGGGCGCGCTCGCCGCCGTGCCGGCCCACGCCACCGAGTACTCGTCGGCACTGAAGATCCGCGGCGTCCAGTACGACGCCCCGGGCAGCGACTCCAACAACTGCACCACCGGGAACACCAAGGCCGAGTACCTGGAGATCAAGAACTACTCGTCCAGCAGGACGGTCAACCTCAAGGGGTACGTCGTCAAGGACAAGGCCGGGAACAGGTTCACGTTCACCTCCAACCACTACCTGCAGCCCGGTGACCAGATAAAGCTGCGCGGCGGCCACGGCAGCGACTCCGACGCGAACAACGTCGTCTACCGCGACAACTGCAACTTCATCTGGAACAACGACAAGGACTCGATCTACCTGTACAAGCCCACGGGCGCCGGGGCCGACTCGCACTCCTACACCAAGAGCGGCTCGGACCCGGACGGCAACGGGTACATCAAGTACCACGGCTGACGCGAAGTGCGCAGGGCCCGCCCCGATGCGGATGGTGGGCGGGCCCTGCGCACCGCCATTTTCATGACCGGAGCCGGATCGGACCACGAGTGAACGGCACTCGTGCGGAGCGGTCGGCGCACACCCCGTGTGCGGACCCCCCGGTGACACGTGGCTGCCTGCGGCGTCGATACTGGGACGAGCACCTGCCCCCGTCGCACCCAGGGACTCATGCCGACCTCGCCGACCGACCGCTCCACGACTCCGCCCACGGTGTGGCTGGCCCGCGGCCACCACGCCGGATCCGCCGCCGAGGAGGTGGTCCGGCAGTGTCTGACACGGCACAGGGACGACGGCGGCATCGACGACTTCCACGAACCGGCCGAGGCCCAGACCGAGACCGCGCGGGTGTTCGAAGCCCGCTGGCGGGTCGAGGACACGGTGACCGTACGGGCCAGGATGACCGTCTCCGACGGACGGGCGTGGGTGCTGGCGGCGGAGGCCGAACGCCCCTGGGATCCCCGGTGGCCGTCGCCCGCCGCGGTGTTCTGGCCGCAGGACGCGGACGCCGACTGGGACCGTGAACCGGTCACGGAAGGACGCCTGCGCGACCTCAACCCCCTCCCCGAGGACGACAAGGCGGTACGGCGCCTGCTCAAGGACGCCGCCCGCGACGGCTGGACCATCCATGTCGTCGTCCACGAGGCGATGACCACCGACCAGCGCGGGCGCAAGCCGCTCGCGACGATGCTGCCGCCGAGCCTGCGGCACCGGGTGGTGGAGCATCGCGCCGCCCCCCAGCAGCTGCGGGTGGTGAACTGGGCGCTGCGGGACTGCGGTGTGGAGGTGCCGAGGGGCGGCGCCGTGGTGCTGCCGGGCTCCCCGGCCCCGGCGGACTATGACGCGAGCGGGTTCTCCGTGCGCAGCGTCTTCCTCGACGGTTCCGAGCCGGCCGAGCTCATCGCCGCCGTGACCCGTTTCGCGGCGCTGACGCGACCGCTGCCGGAGGGCGCCGACGAGGCCGTGACCGCGCTGCGCGAGCAGTGGCGTCTGCTCACCCTCGAAGAGGAACTCGCCCGCGAGCGCGCCCTGGTGGCCATGTACGCGGACGCGCTGGAGGCGATGACGAAGTCCCGCGACCTGTACCGGGAGGCCGCCGAGCAGGCCCACGAGGCGCTGGCCGCCTACCGCGAGTCGGCCGGCGCCCTGCCCGAGCGCCGGCCGCAGCCCGAGTCCCCACTGCAGCATCTGACCCGGACGTTCGGCCGGCTCAAGGACACCGCCCTGGCCCTGCGCCCGGGCACGGACGCCGCACGGGAGGAGAAGCCGTCGGCACGCCGGACCGACCCCGACCAGCCCTCGGGGCGGACCGACCCCGATGGACCCCCGCCCCCGACCGGCCCCGATGCGGCACCGGGACGCCGGACCGACCCCGACGAACCCTCGCGACGGACCGACGCCGACGTGGCACCGGGACGCCGGACCGACCCCGACCAGCCCTCGGGGCGGACCGACGTCGGCTGACGGTCACTCCGTCGCGGGGCCGACCGCGGCCGGTTCCGGTTCCGGTGCCGCCGCCTGTGTCCTGACCGGCGTCGGCGTCGCCAGATGCACCAGCAGGGCCGTCAGCGCCGCCAGGGACGCGCAGACGGCGGCGGGCCCGGCCGCCCAGGCCGGGGCGAGGGTGAGGTCCAGGGCCCGGGACAGGCCCGCCGAGGGCACCCGGCCTTCGAGGAGCTGGGCCGCCGCCAGCACCGCCGGCACCAGGACCGCGCCCGCCAGGACCGGTGCGGTGATCCGCAGCGTCAGCAGCAGCGCCACCGCGAGACACACCACCGACATGCCGAGGGCGAGGCCGTAGACGCGCAGGGAGGCTCCGTCCCGGTGCAGCGGGAAGTAGGCCACCGCGCAGACCACGAGGGCGGTGACGGTGAGCCGGCCGGGCCAGGTGGGCGGGCGGGCCGCCTGTTTGCCCGGCACGCTCCCCGGGGCCAGGCCGTCGCCGGCGGGCTCCGGAAGCGGCTCGGTCGCCGGCGGGCGGTCGCGCTCCTCGGACAGCCGCCGGATCAGCTCGACGAGCTCCTCCACCGGACGTCCGGTGGCGGCCGCGCGGACCGCCTCCTGGCCGCAGTGGGGCTCCAGGTCGGTGCGGTGCAGCAGGGCGACCAGCCGGGACACGTCGTCCAGCGAGCGCTGTTCGGCTGCGGCGCGGATCGTCTCGTCCGCGCTGTCGGCGGTGCGCGGCGGCCGGGTCAGCAGATCGACCAGCCGGGTGACGTCCTCCACGGTCCGGTCCACGCCGACGGCCCGGAGGGCTTCGACCGTGGCCCGGGCGTGTTCGGGCGAGCGTTCCAACAAGGTGATGAGCTGGGCGACTTCCTCCACGGGCCGGTCGGCCACGGCGGCGTGCACCAGGCCGCCGACCGGGTCGTCGTACGTGGGCTCGGGCTCCTCGCCTGCGGTGGCGGGTATGCCGGGGTCGTTCGAACTGGGTGATGAAGAGCGGGTGGTCATCCTCGGCTCCAGGGAAGGGTGCGCGGCCGCTCCTGCGCCCCCGAAGCGACACGCGACTGTACGGAGACCATTACTAGGCGTTGCCGCCCCGGGCCGCCACCCGGGTGGGCCAGGGGTATGAGACCCCGCCCCTTCCCCGTTCTGACGGATGTTCGATTGCTCCGGTTGCCGCGCCCGGGCCATACGCGCGCCGGAGCAGGGAATCCGTCAAGAGACGCGTGTGCGCGGGCACCCCCCGGCGCACGCCCGAGAGGTGAGGAGGGGTCGGTGGACTCGACCACAGCGGTGATCCTCGTCGCCGCGGTCCTCGCGGCCGCCCTGCTGGCCGTGACCGTAGCGGTGCTGGTCCGGCTGGTGCGGACCCGGCGCGCACTGCGTCGCGCGGGCCTGCCGACCGGGCCGCGCTGGGTGTTCTGGGGCGCCCTGGCGTACTTCGTACTGCCGGCCGATCTAGGGGGTGTTTTGAAAGTCCCGCACAGCACCCACGGCGCCCGGCACGCACCCTCGCCGCACCGGCCAAAGACCCAAGTACGTCCAGTACGAGGGCCTTCGTCCGGCACGCCGAGGGCACGCACCGAACACCGCGGGCACCGCACAGGACTTTCAAAACACCCCCTAGTGCCCGATCCGGTGTACCTGGACGACATCGGCGTACTTCTGCTCGCCCTGCGCGCCCTGCGCGGGTCCGTCGACCGGCGTGGTCCCGGAACCCTTTCCGGGCCTTCGGGCGTCGGTCGACGCGGTGATGCCGCCTGATCCCGGTGTCGGCCAACGGGCCTGCTGGGAGCGGCAGTCGGGGCCTCGCCCCGGCGGTGGTTACACAGAGTAAGGAAACCAATCACCCGTTCGATTCGTATAAGTGAGTGGAAGCCGAAGGAAGTCGGCGGACCAAGCGACGTCCCCGGGTGGGTGTCCCGCTTGATCGAAGCAGCACCGGCGAGGGAGAGACGATGCAACCGTTCGCGCTCAACTACGCACGTCCGGCGGCGGATGCGGAGGTCACCGCTGTCTATGCCTACGATTCCGGACTGCAGTTGAACGTGCTCCTGGACGGGCGGATCGCCGCCAGCGACCACGCTCTGCTCAGAGAGCTGGGGACGACCACGTCCACGGCGGGGTCGAAGACGCACTTCGACGACTGAACGCGGAACCCGCCACGATGACCGTGTTGATTCTGACCACTGAAGAGGACGTCACCGCCGACATGGTGGTGGCGCACCTCAACGCCTGCGCGGTGCCGGTGGTCCGGCTCGACCCCGCCGACCTGACCGGTGTGGCCGCATTGTCCGGCGAGTATGTGCACGGCGGCTTCCGCGGCCATCTGTCGTCCGGGGGGCGGCTGGTGGGCCTCGACGGGCTGCGTTCGGTGTGGGTGCGCCGGCCGGGGATCCCGGCGTCCCGTGCGGCGCGCCCGTCCCCCTGGCTGACGGAGGAGTCCGCGCACGCGCTGTACGGCATGCTCCGTTCCAGTGGCGCCCGGTGGATGAACGACCCGGACGCCGCACACCGGGCCCGGCACAAGCCCTGGCAGCTGCGTCTCGCCCAGAGCTGCGGGCTGCCGGTGCCGGCCACGCTGATCACGACGTTTCCGCAGGCCGCCCGGGAGTTCGCCGACCGCTACCCGGACCTGGTCGTCAAGCCGGTCTCCGGCGCCCATCCGCAGGACCCGCCCCGGGCGGTGCCGACCAGCAGAGTCGCCCCCGACGCCGACTTCTCCGCCGTGGCCTTCGGACCCACCCTGCTTCAGCGGCGCGTCGCCAAGCGGGCGGACATCCGGCTCACCGTCGTGGGCGAGCGGCTGCTGGCGGCTCGCAAGCCGGTGCCGGCGGACGCGCCCCCGGACGAGGTGGACGTCCGGTTCGCCTCGACCACCGCGCCCTGGCAGCCGGCCGAGGTGCCGCCGCGCATCGCCGAGAGTGTGCGCTCCTACCTGCGGGGCGCCGAACTGGCCTACGGCGCCTTCGACTTCGTCGAGGACGCCGACGGCACCTGGTGGTTCCTGGAGTGCAACCAGTCGGGGCAGTTCGGGTTCATCGAGGTGGACACGGGCCAGCCGATCGCGCGGACCATCGCCGAGTGGCTGTCCCGGCCCCTCGCGCCCCGGCCCGCGCGGCTGAACGGCGCGAACTCGGCGGTCTCCTGAGTCAGAGCCGCCCTCCGGGCGGCAGGGCGGAGCGCTGCCAGCCGGCGCCCGGGTGGGGCTGCCGCTCGACGGGCGGGGCACCGAAGGAGTTCAGCGGCTGCATGACGAACTCCAGTTCCCTGCTGACGCGTTCGGCCTCCCGGCGCACCTGCAGGGGAACGTCGCCGCGCTCCGAGATCAGTCGGTCGTAAATGGGGGAATCCTGGAACACCCGTCAACGCGCCTTTCGTGTCGTGGCCCATCCACATGGGCACGACCGCCGAGTGTAGGCGCCCGGGCACACGCGGGTGCTAATTCCGGGATCGGGCTTGACGACGGTCAGGCGCCTGTCGTGGAACCCGGACGCACGATCATGAGGACGGTGACGGTCGCCCACAACAGGTTGAAAATGCCGGTGAACATGGCGAGTTGGACCGTCCCGGACCGCTCCACGGCCTGGTCCGCGGCGAGCTGCTCAAGGATTTCATCCTGACGGGGGAGGACGAACGCGACCAGGACGCCGGCCGCCACAGCCGTCAGGGTGATGGAGGTGGTGAGCCATGCGTCGCCGAGGACACCCATCGCGGCGGCGGTGGCGAAGCCGAACAGCGGCACCGTAAGCCCGATGCCGGAGTAGACCCGGCAGATCCGGTGCAGCAGCCGGACGGTGTTCAGTCCGCCCTCCTGGGCGGTGCGCGCCGCGGGCGGGAACATGCTGGCCGCGACGGTGACCGGGCCGATGGCCACGATCGCGGCCAGGACATGCAGGGTCAGCAGGAACTTCGTCATCAGGGGGCGTCCGCCTCTGGTCCACGGGTGTGCGGGGTACGCGGCCACGCTAGGAGGCGCCCGGGTGATCGCACAGAGGCGGAAGTGACAGCTTCCAACGGATTCTCGCCAACAGCACTGCCCTGCGTGTACCCGTACGACAGGCCGCTGACCTGGGCTCGTGCCATCGGCGGGAATCCGCCTATGGTGGCCGTCATGCACACGGTGGCGATCCTGGTCCTCGACGACGTGGTGCCGTTCGACATGGCGGCACCCATGCAGGTGTTCGACTGGACGCGGCTGCCGGACGGCCGCCCCGCCTACCGGGTCCGCCTGTGCGCCGAGACCCCGGAGGTGCGCGCCGACTGCGGCTTCGCCCTCAGGGTGGACCGGGGCCTGGAGGCCCTGGCGGACGCGGACACGATCATCGTGCCGGGCCGGGCCGAGGGAGCCCCGGCGCTCTCCGACCGGGTCGTGGCCGCGCTGCGGCAGGCAGCCGAGGCCGGCACCCGGATCGCGTCGGTGTGCGTGGGCGCGTTCGTGCTGGCGGAGGCCGGACTGCTGGACGGGCTGCGCGCCACCACCCACTGGGTCGCCGCCGGCCTGCTGGCCCGCAGCTATCCGCAGATCGAGGTGGAACCGGATGTGCTGTACGTCGACAACGGCCAGATCCTCACCTCGGCCGGGGCCGCGGCCGCCCTGGACATGTGCCTGCACATGATCCGCCGGGACCTGGGCTCGGCCGTCGCCGCGAACGCGGCCCGGATGTCCGTGATGCCGCTCGAACGGGAGGGCGGACAGGCCCAGTTCATCGTGCACGAGCATCCGCCCGTGCCGCGGGGCTCGACCCTGGAGCCGCTGCTGGACTGGATCGAGGACCATCTGTCCGACGAGATCACCCTGGCGGCCATGGCCTCCCGCTCGGGGATGAGCGAGCGCACCTTCAGCCGCCGCTTCCGCGAGCAGACCGGCACGACTCCACTGCAGTGGCTGCTCCGGGCCCGGGTGCGGCGGGCCCAGTATCTGCTGGAGAACAGCGACCACTCCGTCGAACGGATCGCACAACAGTCCGGTTTCGGCTCGCCCACCGCGTTCCGGGAGCGCTTCCGCAAGGTGGCGGGCACCACCCCGTACGCCTATCGCGCGGCCTTCCACACCAAGGCGGCGGGCGCCGGGGCGGGTTCCTGACGTCAGTTCGAAGGGGCGGGGTGGAAAATCACCCGCGTCCCCGGGCGCCGCGCGCCGTTGGACAAGGGGCATCCCCCTTCAGCACGGACGGTGTACGCCCATGAACTGCTCAAGCCGCCTCCTCGCCGGCCTCTACGTCGCCACCAGCGCCGGGCTCTCCTGGACCGCGGTCCTCGAATACCGGTACGGGCCGATGTGGGCCGCGTGTCTGTTCGCGGCCGCCGGCGTCGTCCCCGTCATCGGCGTGGTGCGCGAGAGCGTGATCGGCGACCAGCGCCGGGCCCTGGCCGAGTGGGCGGGGCGGGCGGCGGCGACCTCCGGACCAGAACCGGACGCCGCCGAGGACATCGTCCGCGCCGAACTCGACGGCGCCTGCTGCGAGCGCTGGTGGACGAGCCTCGGCAGCGACCACGACCGCAGCTGCCCGCACCGCGTCCCGCGCAGCAGCGCGGCCTGACCGAGGCTGCGAACGAACGGGCGGAAACGGTCCGTCAGGCTACCTGGCCGCTGTGCAGCGCCGTATAGGCGCCGCCGCGCTGCAGCAGTTCCTCGTGCGTGCCGATCTCCTCGACCGCGCCGTCGGCCATCACCACGATCCAGTCGGCGCCCCGCACGGTGGACAGCCGGCGGTGGCTCTCAGTGGAGAGCCATATTCTCGAACGCCCACACCTAGGCCGTACTGGGCGATGGGCCCTTGCTGCGTTGCCGCCGCGACTTGAGTCGTGCGTCCCCGCGCGCAACCAATGTCGGAAGCCGCGGAGGGAGCATGTCAGTTGACGGTGACCGGGATCATCGCCACGCGCACGAAGATGCTGCCACCGCCCAACGCCTCAACCGGCATCAACGACTTGCCCGAGCGACCCCAGCCACCATCTGTGCGTTCGTCACGGCCACGGCTCCGTAGGCCGTACCGTGTCGAACGCCAGGCCGCTCGCGCTCTCCCCCGTGCCAGGGGTCTTCTCCCTGCGTACCCAGCTGTGCCAGGTGCCGTCGGACCAGCGGGCCAGGACGGGGCGGCGGGCCACCAGGACTCCCTCGCGCGGTACTTCCTCCTCGTGCAGCCACAGCCCGGGGGTGATGAGACGGCCCTCGGGGCGCGAGTCGAGGCCGGGGCCGGTGAGGGTGGCCAGGCGGAACCGGATCTGGCCGGCTCGCACCGGTTCGGGGACCAGGGGGAACCAGTAGTCGGGGACGATGGACTGGACCGCGTACGCGGGCACGGCATCGGGTCCGGGTACGGCCGTTTCGGGCGGTGCGTTGCGGGCCCAGCGGTCGCGGCGGTCGACCGGTTCGCCGCGGCGGTCGGTGTAGTGGTGCTGAACCGCCCAGGCGAGGTTGGCCAGTTCGTCGCGGGCGAGGAGGACCCGTTCGAGGGGCTGTCCCGGCTGGCCGCGTTCGGAGGGCAGGATCAGCAGCCCGGACGCGGCGGGGTGATCCGGGTTGGGGCTGCTCAGGGTGAACATCGTCCAGGACGGGTCGTCGCGGCCGGCCCGCTCGACCAGGTGGTGGCGGCCGAAGACGTCCCGTACGAGGAGCCGGTCCAGGACGGTCAGTGACGCGGTCGGCACCTCCAGCGGCACCAGGAACCAGTCATTGCCGAAGACCGTGGCGAACGAGATCAGCAGCAGCCGCCCGGTGTCCAGCGCGGACACGTCCGCCGCGCTGAGGTCGACGCGGGCGTCCTCCATCTCCCAGAACCGGTCGGCCGGCAGCCCGCCGTACCGCACGGTCGAGGGCAGGCCCTCCTCCGCGAACGCCCGGCTCTGTCCCGGCGGTGCCGCCTCGGCGTCAGGGTCGGGGTGCACGTCGAGGGAGTACCAGTCCAGGCCGTCGCCCTGGTACTCCTCGGCCCGCAGGACCGTGCCGCCGGTGGACAGTTCGGCCGCGTACTCGCCGCGATGCGGGTCGAAGCAGTCCGGGCCGCGCTCGGCCAGTTGGGCGGCCCACCAGTTCCGCCAGCGGGCGGCCACCTCGCCGAGGCGCGGGTCGGGGCCGGCGTCGAAGGTGCCCGCGTCCAGCGCGGCCGCCACCGATGCCGCGTCGGGCAGAGCGCCGTCGAGCAGGCCGATCAGGCCGAGGTCCGGCTCCTGACCGGTCCGAAGTCGGTGCGGGGCCAGGGCCGTCAGGGCGGCGGCGAGCAGTCCGGCGTCGTCGGACATGCGCAGCAACGCCGCGCCGCCCTCGGCGCGCAACCGCTCGTCGACCTGGACGGGCTCGTCCTCGATCTGGGTGTCCAGCGGGCCCTGGCCGAGGTCGTACGGCACCCAGTCGGTGGCCCCGCCCGGGCGCCAGGCGTCGACCGGCGCGCTGCTGCCGCTCATCCGCACCACGGCCGGGGATCCGGCGTCCTGGGCAGCGAACTCCCCGAACTGCCACTGCCGGGTGAGCAGCCACAGCGGGTCGTGCACCCGGGCGGCGAGGCCCGCGTCGACGTCGGTTGCCCGGTGCCGGGGCTCCAGCTGGAAGGGACCCTCCGGGTCGGTGTCGTCCCGTTTCGTCTCGATCCGGGACAGGGCCCGGCCGGTCGCGCTCTGCTGGGCGATGCGGATGCCGGGCAGGAGCGAGTTCAGCGCCCCCAGGTCCTGGTGGTCGACGGCGCGCAGCTTCGCCAGCTCCAGGGTCTCCCGCAGCACCTGCATCAGCCCGTCGGAGGTCCACCCGCGGTCCAGGTCCGGGGGGACCGCGAGGAGCACACTGTGCGGGGCCTTGGCGTCCGGGCGGTCGTAGTGGAAGGCGACGCCCGTCAGTTGGGTCTCCGGCGCAGGCTCGGGTCCCGGCGGCGGCTGGTCGGAGCCGGGCAGGAGTTCGATCCACTCGTCCAGGACGACTCCGGTGACGGCCGTGTCCGCCGCGATGTCCTGCGGTGCGTGCCAGACCAGGTGGGTCGTGGCGGGCGGGCGCTGCCCGGCGGGGAAGGGACCGCCGATCCAGGCGTCGCCGTCGGTGGTCGGATGCTGGGCAGCGCGCAGTCGCTCCACCCGTCCGGCCCGGTTCCCGGCCAGCAGCAGCGTCTCGTGCAGGGTGCGCACCGTGGGGCGTACGGCCGCGTTGCGCCGCAGCCAGTCCTCGATGTCGGCGCCGGGCAGGTTGTCGCGGCCCGCCGGTGGCGGGGTCGTCGCGGTGAGCGCGGGCAGCAGCGGGAGGTCCGCGCCGAGCACCGGGGACAGCGCCGTGCGGGCCCGCGCGAGCCAGGCGCCGGTCGTCTCCGGTGTGACCGACTCCCCTGCCAACTGCAGCACCTCGGCCTTGGCGGGGTGCCCGGCGAGCAGCGGGCTCGCGGCGAAGGCGGCAAGGCGGGTGCGCAGGTTCGTCGTGTCGACCGAGCGGCCGCCCGCGCCGTCGGGCAGGTGCGACGGCAGCAGTGGCTCTGCGGTCGACAGCAAGGACCGGATCCGGGCCGCCCTGCCGTGCAGTCCGCTCCAGCCGGGTCCGGTGAACACGACGGGGGCCTCCGGCGGGACGCCCATCGCGCCCTGAACCGCCCTGCGCAGCGCGGCCGGTTCGGCGGCAGCCGCGTCCAGTACGGCGCTCAGGGCCCCCAGACCCAGCCGGTCGGCGGTGAGTTCGAAGGGGCGGGGCTCGGCCTGACCGTCGCCGAGTCGGCCGGCGAGGGTCCAGCCCGCTGCGGGGCCGAGGAGATGGGCGACCCAGCCCTCCAGCGCGGGTTGCAGCGCGGCGAGCGGGTCGGCGGGCCAGCCGGTCGGGGCGGTCGGTTCGGCCGGGAGCAGCGCGGCCGTGCGGTGGGTCAGGGCGCGGGCCCGGTGCGGGGTGCGCAGGACGCGGAAGGTGTCCGGCACGTCCTCACCGCGCCCGAGGGTGTCGGCGGTCAGGCCCGCGCGGATCGGGTTCCCGCCCACCAACTGGTGGACGCTCTCGGCCAGTACGAGGTCCCCCACCGCGTCGAGCGCGTCGGCGAGGTCGTCCAGCAGCGGGGTCACCGCCGCCCGGTCGCTCTCCGAGCCGACCACCGGTGCCTGGTCGATGACGCTGGCCAGGTCGGGGGCGCCGGCCCCGGCCCGGGCGAGGGCCATGCCGTCGACGACGTTGCGCGCGGAGACCGCCTCCGCGCTGCGCGCCCACAGGTCCGCGTCGGTCCCCTCGGGCGCCGTCTCGGGAACGACGGGCAGCGGGAACTGGCGGCGGAAGCGCTCGATGAGGTGGTCCAACTCGGCCTCGTGCAGGGCGCGTTCGAACCGGTAGCCCAGCAGGGAGCCCAGGTTCTGCCCCTGCCGTACGCCGCCGAGCAGCCAGCGGGCGACGCGGGCACGGCGGGAGGTGAGGTTGACCGCGTAGCTCTGCTCGTCGGGGTTGCCGAGGAAGCCGGACCGCAGGACGGCCGCCGTGGCCGCGTGGTGCAGCGACGGCGCGTGGATGTAGCCGTCCTTCGCGGACAGCTCCACGGTCGTGGCCACGTCGTCCAGCTCGATCTCCAGCTGCTCCCTCGGCACCGGGGGACGCAGGTCCTCCACCCACCCGTAGCAGCCGAAGCGCACGCCCCGCGTGCCGGACGCCCGCAGCTCGGTCAGCCGTTTCGACGCCAGTGAGGTGATCCAGGCGTCCAGGCGGTGCGAGTGGACGTCGATGACCTCCAGCAGCAGCTCGGGGAGCCGGGACACCGGTACGGCGGCCAGGGTCCGCAGGGCCTGCTCCAGCCGGGGCAGCGCGGCCGCGGCCCGGGTGGCGGCCGCGACGCGTTCCGCGCGCTCGCTCTCGTCCAGGCCCTCCAGCACATCGGCGACCAGCTGGTCGACGTCGCCGGTGACGGCCAGGGCCTGACGCAGGGGGTCGCCGGCGGGCTCGAAGTCGCCCAGGAAGGTGGACCAGTTGGGCAGGAACAGCAGCGCGTCGAGCACCCCGCTCATGTCCCGTTCGTCATCGGGGACTTCCCCGGATCCACCCTCGCCCTCGGCCGGTTCCTCACCTTCGACCGGTTCCTCACCCTCGCCAGGCTGCTGCTCCTCGCCGACCGGCTCTTCGGCCAGGGCCGGAAGATCGAAGAACGTACTGCGCCGAGGCGGCGTCTCGCGGCCGGTTAACAGCTCCACCGGCCACTCCGTGTCGTACGCCTCGGCCGCCAACTCCCCGGCCAGGAAGGCCCGTACGGCACCCAGGTAGTCCGCCGTGGCCGCCGCGCGGGCCGGAAAGGCCTCGGGGTCCGGGGACAGCCGGGTGACGAACTCGGGGACGCCGGTCGCGTCGTCCAGGCTCCAGCCGAGCGAGGTCCAGCCGTTGCTGGTCGTCGTCCAGCGGGCGAGGCCGTCGGGCGGCAGACCGGGCAGGCCGAGTGCAGCGGGGGGTGCGTCGAGCGGGGTGAACGGCACGGCGCGGTCCGGCCCGCTCATCCGGATCATGGCCAGGCCGGTGGCCACGGGCAGCCGCTGCAACGCCTCCACCGCGACCCGGTCCACGGGCTTGCCCGGTTCGACGCGCGGGATGGTCACCTCCTCCTCGCCGTTGTCGTGCAGCACCCGATGCTCCACCACGGCCCGCCAGCGTGCCCGCATCCGCATCAGCCAGGGCGCGATCACTCCGTCGACGTCGTCGGCGCGTTCGGCGCGCCAGTCGTCCAGCGCGGTCACGGGCAGGACGCCGTACGGCTGACGGCCGACGCGCAGCATCGGCAGTGGTCCGCGGCCGCGCACGTGTTCGGCGATGTGCTCACGGACAGCCCGCCAAGGCCCCTCGGGGGAGACACCGCTCGGCTGTCTGGTGCCCAGGTCGATCGTGGTCAGCGCGGCCTCGGCGAAGCCCTTGCCGAGCGTGGGCCAGGTGAGCAGGGTCAGGGCGGCGACGGCGGACGGCGCGGCATCGTCGGCGCCGGGGCAGCCGCGCAGGAACCCGGCGTCCGGCAGGCCCAGCGCGGTCGCGAGGGTGTCGGCGACCGGCCGTTCCCCCGCCTCCGGGTCGGGGTCCGGGCCGGGGTAGGCGGGGGCCGAGGACCAACCCGAGCGGGAGCGTGGGGTGTTGTTGGTGGCGGTGCCGGAGGGCAGCAGGCCGAGGCCGCCGCCGTAGCGGTGGCCGTGCAGCAGGTCGCGAAGCCGGGCGGCGCCGTCCACGGGCGCGTCGTCGCGTACGCCGACCACCAGCAACTGGTCCAGGTTCTCGGTGTTCTCGGGCGGGACGATCAGCTCGATGCCCATGCCGGCCTTGACCGCTTCGAACCAGTCGGTCTCCCAGCCCTCCTCCTCGGCGCGCAGCAGGCCGATCGGCAGCGGGTCGGGCACCGGTCGGCCCAGCTTGTCGACCACCACCTGGCCCTCGAACAGCCCGAGGAAGCGCCAGCGCCTCGGCATCGCCAGCGCGTGCGGACGCTGCTCCTGCGGGTCGTCGGCCCGCAGGGCGGGCGCGGGGGCGCCGGGACGGCAGGCGCGGACCGCCCAGGAGGCGCGGGCCGGGCGCAGCTTCGTGAGCACGTCATGCCAGGCCTCGGGGCCGGGGTTCTGCCAGTACGCGGTACCGGCGGCGACCTCGGCGGGGGTGAGCGCGGCCTCGAAGCGGGACAGCAGGATGTCGTCCGGGTAGATCCGCACCCGCAGGGTCCTCGGCTCCCACCAGATGGTCTCGACCCGCACCGGCAGCAGCGCGATGGGCGCGGTGTTGTTCTCGGGGAACAGTGCCTCGCCCTCGGCCAGCGCCCGGGTCAGCTCCTCCTGGGCCCCGGCGGCCAGGCGGTTCAGCTCCTCGGCCCTGCTCTGGAGTTCCGGCAGGGCCGCCTCGGCCGCGGCGAGCGCCTCGGCGGCGGTGGGTGGGAAGGGGGGATCGGGCAGGCCGGCCTGGATGTGCGCCCGTAGCCGCCGTACCACGGCCTCCTGCTCATCGGCGAGGGCCTGCGCGGTGTCCGCTTCGGTGCGTGCCCGGTCCAGTTGCGCGCGGGCGGCGAAGGCGTCGGTCATGTCGCCAGTGCTCCTGTCCTCGGCACGGTGGTCAGCCGCCCAGCAACGCGGTGGCCCGGAAAGCCAGCTGGAACGGCTGTTGGAAGGCGATGCGGGCCATGTCGGCCGCGTCCCGGGCCCACGCCGGCGGGTCGGGCTGGGTGAGCCGGGTCGGCGTGGCGGGCACCTGGCCGAGCTGGACGCATCGGGTGGGCTCCACGCGGACGCCCTGCCAGGTGAGGTCGGCCCATGTCTTCATCTCGGCGGGCTGGTCGCCGGTGTCGAATCCGAACTGGGTGCCCCGCATGGGTTCGCGGAACACGAAGAACCAGTCCTCGGCGCGGGCGCGCTCCGCGTCCAGGTCGGGGAACAGGTACAGGACGGTGGACTCGTCCAGCGCCAGCGCGGTGGCCGGTACGCCGTCGAAGGCGGGCGGCAGCCTGCCGTCCACCGCGGGTACGGCGAGCAGGGCGGTGCCGGGGAAGCGGCGCAGCAGATCGCCGCGTACCAGCAGCGCCAGGTCGCCCTCGCCGCCGGTGCGCAACTGGCTCCCCAGCGGGGCGTCCGGCGGCCACAGCGCGATCTCCTCGACGTCGGCGCTGTCGCCGGGCCAGAACCGGGCGAACGGGGTGCCGCGCTGGTCGGTGGGGAACTCCCGCCACAGCAGCTCACGGTTGAACTCGTGGTTCAGCCCGACCAGCAGCGCGGCGATGAACTCGGGGTTGGTCTCCAGCAGGGTCACCGAGTCCTGCGGCATCGCGCCGATGCCGGGCAGCGCCCATTCCGGCCAGCGGGCCAGCAGTTCCTCGGCGATCGGCACGGTGAACTTCGGGTGAGCCATGATCGGCCGCAGCGGGCGGTCGTCGGTCTCCGTGCGCTGCGCCCAGAAGTCGG
Organism: Streptomyces sp. P17; assembly: GCF_032436805.1. Taxonomy (NCBI): domain Bacteria; kingdom Bacillati; phylum Actinomycetota; class Actinomycetes; order Kitasatosporales; family Streptomycetaceae; genus Streptomyces; species Streptomyces sp. P17. The sequence goes on from NZ_JAVRBF010000017.1 coordinate 58,163, forward strand.
CGGGGACGCGGTCGGCAAGACGCAGGAGTTGCAGCCGCATGGGGCTGAGGCCGGCGCGCAGTTCGCCCGGCAGGCCGGCCTCCGGCGCGTCGTCGCTGACCATCCCCATCAGTTTCAGCTTTCCGGCGAGGAACGACTCGGTGGCCTCGCCGTCCGTGCCGAGGTGGGCCCGTCGGGCCAGCGCGCCGTTGGCGCGGGTCAGCCGGACGAACGAGGTGCTGGCCGTGCCGACCGGCAGGTCCTCCCTGGCCGCGGCCAGCTTGGCGGCCAGGGTGGTCGGCTCCGCGTCCGGTGCCGTGGCGGACACGGGCACCCGCCCGCTCACCGGCGCCATGACGGTGACGAGGTCGGCCGCGTCCAGCGGGTCGAGGTGCTTGCGCTGGGCCCGCTCGGCGGCGACGGCCGCCAGCTCGCCGGCCGCCAGCAGCCGGTTGGCCTGCCGGATCTCGCCGACCTGTTCCCAGGCCCGTGCCATCAGGAACTCCTGCTCCAGCTGCACATAGCGGCAGCCGAGTGCGGCGGCGACCCGACGGCGGACCTCCACGTTGAGCGTGCTCATCCAGACGCCGGGCTCGGCCGGCACGGTCTGCTCGCCGGTGTGGTGGCTGCCATAGAGCGGCGGGGCCACGGCGACGACGTCCCGGTCCTCGGCGGGTTCCCCGTCCCCCTCCGGCACGGGCTCGGCGCGCAGCAGGGCCGGTGCGTCCACCCGCGCGCGGATCAGGGCGCGGAACCGTTCCTGGGCCGCGGGGTCGGACCACGTCTCGGGTGCCGCCGTGCCGGGCGGCCGCAGGGCGCCGTCCATGGCGACGGTGGCCGGGCCGACGGCCTCCTCGGCGGGCCAGGGCCGGCCGACATCGATGGTCCGGGTGCCGAGTCCGGACTCGGCGGCGGGACGGAAGCGCAGCCGACGGGCGAGTTCCTCGAAGGTGCCCGCCTTCCCCGTACGGAAGGTCCACCAGTGGTAGACGGGCAGGTCGACGGTGTCCCGGCCGGGGACGGGCCAGGCGTCCGCGGTGGCCGCCGCGCGGGGCGTCACGTTCAGGCCCGCGTCCCGCCCCGCCGCGGTGGCGGGCACGACCGCGGCGATCCAGCCGCGGCCCGGGGCCAGCCGGCGCGGGCACAGCAGCCGTCCGACGACACCCGCCGAGTGGTTGCGCACGCCCTGTTCGACGAGCCGCCGGGCGCTGTCGAGGTCGGTGACCTCGTCGGGCAGCCGTGCCTCCACGTGGGTCCAGGCCCACCGTTCGGCCACGGGGGGCAGCGCGGCGACCGGGGCGGTGAGGACGGGCAGCGGGTGCCCGGGGCGGGGTGGGGCGGCCTCGTCCTCGGCCAGCACGATCAGCGCGATCCAGGGTTGCGGGGTGGGTCCGCCCGCGGTGCCCACCATCCCCGGGGACAGCAGCCAGGGCAGGTCGGCGTGGGCCAGTTCCACGCTCGCCAGCACGTTCTCCGCCGCGTCGGGTGTGCCGGGCGGCGGTTCCTCGCGCAGCACCATCGAGCGGTCGAAGCCGAGCACCTCGCCCGGTCCCACGAGCGACAGGGTCGGTCCCGCCACTTCCGGTTCCTCGCGGCGGCCGTCGATGTCCCGGAAGAACCGCACCGCGGTGCGCAGCGCCTGTCCGTCGGCGGAGGCGGCGGCGCCGACCCGCGCGGAGGAGAAGAACCAACGCGTGCTCATACGACGCTCACGACGGGTCGGCGCGGGGTGCGGGGCGCGGTCATCGGCCCACCTCCCAGCTCTCGAGGAGCCGCAACGCCTCCTGCGGCTGGTCGAGTCGGCCGCTCATCGCCTCCCAGGCGTCGGCGGTGGCGTCGACCAGGGTGACGTCGTCCAGCAGTGGCTGAAGCGAATCCGTGGCGGCCACGCTCAGCGTGGCGGAGCGCACCTTGATGGCCGCCTCCGGTGTACGCCACCGCTCGAGCCGTTCGGCGGCGCTGCCCCCGAAGACGGACTCGAGGCGGAACAGCCCGGGCCACAGGAAGAACTCCCGCTCGCTCAGCGGGGGTTCGTAGTCCGTCTCATAGCCGTCGTCCACGCGGTGGCCGGCGCCGACGACGATGCCGTCGCTGCGTGCCCGCACTCCGCTCGCGCGGCTGACGAAGGCGGGCTCGCTGAGTTGGGCGTCCTCGGTGAGGTCGAAGTACTCTCCGGGCACGAACCGCTCGGACAGCGAGGGGAGTCCGGCGGCGGGCTGGGTGGTGCCGAGGGTGATCTCTTTGATCGTCCAGGTCTGCGCCGGCACCGGCCGCCGCTCGAACCGGGAGATCGGCACGCCGAGCGGGACCACGCGCTGGGAGACGCGCAGGGTGGAGTCGGGGTGCACGAGGGTTCCCTGGTTCAGCTGCTCGTTCGCTTCCCTGGTGAAGACCAGCGCGGTGCGTTCGGCGGCCGGCCGCTCCGCCGCCCAGGCCTTCGACTGCGCCAGTTCGGGGGTCAGCGCCTCGATCGGATCGCGTCCGGCCTTCGGCGGGACGGCGGGCGGCGAGCCCCAGCGGACGTCGAAGTCCAGCTCGACGTCCCAGAACAGCACCGAGATGCTGCCGGTGCCGAAGGCATGCCAGGGGGCGGGCCCCTCCAGCGTGAAGTCCAGGGCGATCCCGGCCAGCCGGCGCCCGAAGGCGCGCACCGCCACTCCGGCGCGTACGTGCACGGAGAACGCGAACACCGGGTCGAAGACGAACAGGGCGTCCAGACCCAGCCAGCCCGTCACCCCGCAGCCGGCGATCGTGGCGTCCAGCTGGACCTGGCCGCCGAACATCACCGCGTTGGAGGTGACCGCGAAATAGGCCTCCATGCGAAGTCCCCAGCCCTGGCCGGGGGCCAGGTCCACCTGGAGCCGGTTCAGCGCGGGCACCCGGGCGGGGCGGGTGTAGCGGGGGTGGAAGCCGCCGGCGGACAGGACGAACTCCGGCTGCCGGCCGCCGCGTACGAGCAGATACAGCTCGCCGCGCACGGCGAGCCCGACGATCCACGAGCCGGACAGCGACACCAGCAGTTCGACCAGCGGGACGGCCGGTTCGACCCGGCCGAGCACACTGGCCTGGAGGCGGATGAGCGGCACGGCCGGGTCGGGCAGCCCGACCAGCAGCCGTCCCAGCAGCAGAGCGCGGGCCGGCGCGGGCAGTTCGAGGATGAGCGCCCCGGACAGGGACACCATCCGGCCGCCCCAGTTGAGGCGGACCATCGGCCCGACCAGGATGCGCCCGGCGGCGACCGGGAACGCCGAGCTGAGCGAGCCGATGATCTCCTGGGCGCGTTCCACCGCGCGGTCGGGGAACAGCACAGGGTCGGCGTTGCCATCACCGACGAGCTGCTGCAGGGCGGTGACATCGGCGCGCCGGTTCACCCCGACCAGACCGCCGACCGCGTCCAGGGCGAAGCCCAGGCCGAGTTGGATGCCGGGGGCCGGGAACTGGGCGGCGAGCAGCACTAGAAAGCTGGTGGGGGTCTTGCCGTCGGGCAGCCGGAGCAGAGCGACCGCCTGGACGCGCAGCACCCCGAGGTCGACGGAGATCAGGCCGCCGTAGCCCTGGTCGGGGGTGCGCCGGACCAGGCCGCCGCCGGAGATGGGCGGCACCTTCAGATCGGTGCCGATGCCGTCGGGGAACAGCTCGCGCAGTCGGCTCGGGTCGAGGCCCGGGCGGTTCGCCGGGGCGAACGTGACGGGCAGCTCGATCCCAGCGCGCTCCAGATGGACGCTCAGGGGCAGGCCCGGAAGCCCGGCGCTGGCCGACACCGACACGGCCAGCCGTGGCTCGCCCCCGGCGGAGGTCAGCTCCAGGGCGGCGCCCCGGCTGGAGACCCCCGGGGCGTTCAGCCGGAGCGGGAGGGGGACGTTGAGGCCGCCGGTGCCGGCGAAGCGCAGGCCTTCGGCCCGGTCGGCGCGCAGGACGACGGGCGCGGGCGGACCGGACATCGGGCTCGCACCGCCGATGCCGAGGAGGCGGGCGAGCGCGGCCGGCAGCACGGCGGCGGTGAACCCCTGCAACTCCAGCTCGACGGCCGCGGGGGTGCCCGGCTCCGACGTCACGGCCAGACCGATGCCGTCGACGCTCACGCCCGGGCCGTCGGTCATTCCGGCGGTGAGCCTGCCGGTGCGGCGCAGCCGGATCGCGGCGCTGCCACCGGGCGGCGCGGGCGGCAGGCCCGGCCCGAAGGCGGCGTCCCAGCCCTGGGCGGCGGTGACGGTCGCCTCCGCGCTCCACGGCCCGTGGACGGTCTGGGGCAGGGTCAGGGCCGCCCCTGGGGTGACCACCACGTCGAACACCGGTCCGTCCGGGGTTACTCCGAGCACGGCGCGTCCGCCGGCGGCTCCGGCCGGGTCGGCGAGCACCAGGGCCACGCCGAGGGGCGCGCCGGGGGCCCGCCGCCAGCCGTGCAGCCGTACGGGCGAGGCGGCGTCGAGGTCGCCGAGCGTCTCCCGTACCAGCTCCACCAGGGAGTTGCCGGGGGGCAGCTTGTCGTGCACGGCGAGCAGCCGCCCGGCGAGCACGGTCCCGGCGGCCGAGGGGTCCTCGCCGAGTTCCGGCAGGGAGCGGACCAGGCCGTCGACGGCGTCCTTGGCCAGCGCGCGCAGTTCGCCGGCGACCTGCTGGAGGAGTGCGTGCGGGTCCATGGCGCTCACCCCTGGTCGGCTTCGCCGTTGTCGATCACCAGCGCGCCGTTCATGGTGCCGACGCCCAGCCAGCGGCCGTTCGGGCTGAACCGCAGCGCCAGCACCTCGTCCGTGGACACGGTGTACAGCTCCTTGCCCTCGATGTTGAACAGCCGTACGACGTTGTCGATTGAGGCGCTGGCCGCGTGCTTGCCGTTCGGGCTGAACGCGACATGCGTGACGGCCCCGAAGCTCTGTTCCTCCGGGTTGCCGGGGTTCAGTTTGGGTGCCCGGCCCCGCTCGACGCCGGTGTCCGCGTCCAGGACCCGGGCGAACCCGTCGGAGCCTCCGACCACGGTCCATTTGCCCTTGGGGTCGAAGGCCAGGCAGTTCGGGGCGGTGACCTGGTCGTCGATGTCCTCCGGGGTGGGCCACACCTGCTTGCCGGTCTGCGCCTCGAACATCCGGGTGGTGTCGTCCGCGGCACAGCACAGCACGTTCAGCCCGTCCGGGCTGAACGCGACGGCGAAGACGGCATCCTTCGGGGTGAGCCGCGAGACCTGCTTACCGGTGGCCAGGTCGTGCACCCGAGCGGATCCGGCGAGCCGGTGGTTCCCGCCGTGGCGTTCGTCGACGGCCAGCGCGATCCGGGTGCCGTCCCGGCTCAGGTCCAGATCGGCGATCAGCGGCGGGTCGACGGTAATGCGCTGCTTGATCTCCCCGGAGGCCTGATCGAGTACGGCGACCAGGGTGTCGGTGGCCACGATCAGCCGCCCGTCCGGGCCGAACCGCACGGAGTTCACCGAGTTGCCCGGGTCGAGCGGTCCCTGCCACAGGGCCGTGCCGGTGGCGCTGTCCCGCAGGAACACCTGCTCGAAGTCGGTCACGGCGATCCTGGTGCCGTCCGGGCTGAAGGCAATGCCGGACACGGATCCGTCGGTGGGCACCTCCAGCGGCGGTGCCCCGATGCCGATCGAGCGCACCCGCAGCTGGGTGCCGCTGCCGCCGGTGGCGAAGCGCTTGTTGTCCGGGCTGAAGGCGACGGCCTGGACCGAGCCGTCCTGTGGGGCGCGAAGCGCGACGGTACCGGGCTCGCTCATGACCGGTTCCTCCTCATGCCGGAATGTGCCTAGCCGACGGGCAGAGAGACGTCGAACGTCGCGCTGCCGCCGCGCACGGTGACCGTGACCGACTCAGGGGCGAGACCGTCCGGGTTGTCGAAGCGGTACAGGGCGTACGCGTTGGCGCCGGTCATCTGGATGGCGGGCAGCGGGCCGGGGACGGGCGCTTCCGCGATGCTCAGGGACTGTCCGCCGGCGACGAGTTCGACGGCGACGTCGGTGTCCTGGAGGTCGAAGGGCTGTTCCACCGCGATGGCCACGTTGACGCGCACCGACGTGCCGGTCACCTCGTGGAGAGACGGGTAGACCCAGAAGTCGCCTGCGAGTCGGGGGGTTTCGTCGTTCATGGGGCTCCTCACGGCACCTGGCAGTCGACGGTCCACTCGCGGGTGAACAGGACCCTTCCGCCGTTGCACACGTCGATGAGCTGTCCGCGGAAGTCGACATCGATCTTGAAGAAGGTGCCGGGCGCTCCGGCGCCCCCGGGTGTGTCCCGGCCGGCGTACTGCTCTCCGGAGCGTCGTTTGACGAGGTACATGTCGTTGAGGTTGCCGTTGCCGACCGCGGCGTTGCGGTGTCCGTAGTCCAGGTCGACATGGAAGGGGTTGGCCGGGCTGGACGCGGCCTGGCCGTCCTCGATGAAGTGGTCGTCGGCGGAGCCCTGTCCCGGCCGGGATCGCATCAGACGGGGCGTCGGGACGCCGTTCTCCTTGGTGATGAAGCGCACGGGCTGGCCGTTCACCTCGAGCTCACCGCGGATGTACTGCCGGTATTCGCCGCATGCGGGAATCGACGGATCGGCGTCGGCGAACAGCGCATGCATCTCGAATTCGCCGCCGCAGCGCACGTCAGGCTGGGTGCGCTTGCTGCAACTCACCAGCCTAGCCGGAATGTCCACGCTCGCCACATCGGCCTGCGGCCACTCGATCACCTCGTCGATCGGGCCGGTGAATCCCGCCCGGACCAGCTCCGGCCACTTTCCCGGCTCGGTGATCGGCAGGGGGTAACCCGGGCGTACCTTCTCGTTCGTGATGTCGTAGTTCAGGTACTGGCCGCCCTTGAAGAAATACGCCGTCCCGTTTCCCCAGTTGACGGCCGCGTCCACGCCGGACTTGAAAGCGGCGGGGAAGTCCGGCCAGCCCTCGGAAATGTCCCGGGGATAGATGGTGTGGTCGACGGAGTCGGTCCCGAGGTCGTAGCGGACGTATTTCGAGCCCTTGAAGAAGAACACCCGGCCGTCTCCCCAGTTGATCGCCGCGTTCATTCCGGCGGCGAAGGACGCGGGCAGCGCGGGCCACTGCGAGGCCGTGTCATGGGGGTAGAAACTCGCGTCGACCGTGTCGTTGGTGGCGTCCCAGCGGACGTACTGCGAGCCCTTGAAGAAGTACACGAATCCGTCGGGCCAGTTCACCACCGCGTCGATGCCCTGGGTGAAGGAGGCGGGCATCGCGGTCCAGGCCTCGGCGACGCCGCGCGGGTAGAAGTCGTGGTTGACCGTCTCCGCGCCGGTCACCGGGTCGATCTCGTAGCGGACGTACTTGCCGCCGCGGAAGAAGAACGCCGTTCGCACCTGCGCCATGGTGGTTCCTTCCCCGGGCGTTCGTGTGGCAGTCGGCGACCGTCGCGTAACGCACCGTCATGAGAGTAGGGGAAGGGCCGCGTCGGGACGAGCATCCGGTCCGTGGCGGTCGCATGGCGTGGCTTTCCAAGTGGTGCCAGCATGGAAGTGGTGCCGGCCGCTCCGCTCTCGTGAGAGGGGATGCTCATGGCCAAGCGTCTGGTCGTCTGCTGCGACGGCACATGGAACTTCGCCGATCAGCCGAGCAAGACCAACGTCGCCAAGGTCGCCCTGTCGCTGCGCCCCGGGACCGCCGCCGGGAAGGAGCAGCGCGTCTACTACCACAGCGGCGTCGGCACCCACCGGCGCGAGCGGGTGCGGGGCGGCGCGTTCGGCTTGGGCCTGTCCCGGAACGTCGTCGACGCCTACCGCTTCCTCGTCGAGACCTACGAGCCCGACGACGAGCTGTTCCTCTTCGGCTTCAGCCGGGGCGCGTTCACCGCCCGCAGCCTGGCCGGGCTGATCCGCAACGGCGGCATCCTGCGCCGCGACCACGCCGACCGGATCCCTGAGGCCTGGGCTCTGTACCGGGACCGGATCGAGCAACCCAACGGCGCCGCCGCCACGTTGTTCCGCCGCTCCTACGCGCGCGAGACCGAGATCCGCTTCATCGGGGTGTGGGACACGGTCGGGTCGCTGGGCATCCCGATGCCCAGCGCGCCGTGGCTCCAGTCGTACGCGACGCGGTTCAACCGCCGCTGGGCGTTCCACAACACGGAGTTGAGCAGCTGGGTCCGCGCCGCCTTCCACGCGCTGGCCGTCGACGAGCAGCGCTCGGCGTTCCGGCCGGCCCTGTGGCACCAGCAGCCCGGAGCCGACCAGCAGGGCCAGGAGCTGAAGCAGGTGTGGTTCGCCGGAGTGCACTCCGATGTCGGTGGCAGCTACAAGGAGACCGGGCTGTCCGACATCGCCCTGCTCTGGATGGTCGATCAGGCCCGCAGGTACGGCCTGGATTTCGACCCTGACACCCTCAGCGAGGCCGGACCCAAGGTGATGCGGCCCGAGGAGAGCACCGACTTCCGCGTACGGCCGGACAGTTCGGGGCCGCTGCATTCCTCCCGGACCGGCATGTACCGCCTGGCCAAGCCGCTGCACCGGCCGATCGGACAGGCGGCGAACGACAAGGGCGAACTCGACGGCAACGAGTTCCTGGCGGTGCCGGCCAAGGAGCGGTACGACCGCGACACGGGCTACCGCCCGCCGCAGTTGGAGCGGTATCTCTCGGCCCAGGAGCGAGTACGCCTTGAGCCGGTGCTGTTGCCGGACCTCGCCGCCGGGCTGCCGCCCATACCCCCCGTGCCCTCCGGGCCGCAGACCGCAGCGCCGCAGCCGCCCGAAGAGCTGCCCCGGACCCCGTGACACCCCGGTCCGGCACGCCCGAGAGGTAAGGAGATCCGGGATGCTCACCTGCACGCTCTTCGCCGGCGACGCGCTGCTGGAGTCGATCGCCAACGACCAGGACCGGATCTCGCGGACCCGGAACCGGAGGGATCCGGCCGTGCGCAAGGTGCAGATCGCGCTGCTCGACCGGGACCCGAATTGTCTGCCCCGGTTCGGGGCGGACGGCGACTACGGCGACGAGACGGCCGGCGCGGTGGCCCGCTTCAAGATCGAGGTGCTGGGCGTCCCGCCGCCGGTGATCGACGACGTCGGCCCGTTGACGGTCCGCAAGTTGGACGAACTGCAGGCCGCCGCCGAACGCCCGCCCGCGCCGAGCGTCACACCCGAGGAATGGCTGCTGACCGACGCCGAAGTCGGCCCCTTCCGCTCCCCCGCCTTCACCCGCGACAACGTGGTCGACTTCTTCGTCGACGCCGAGGGGTACTACAACCTGCTGGCCGACCGCCTGGACGCCCTGCTCGCCGGGGACCGGGTGCTGTTCGCCGGCTGGCGGTTCTCGCCCGAGCAGCTGTTGCGCCCGACGGTCGCCGGCTCCCCGGGGATCCTCGACCGGCTCCGCAAGCTCCGCGCCGACGGCATCGTCGTACGGGCCCTGCTGTACGGCTCGCACTTCTCCACGCTTCCCGTGCGCAGGCCCCGGGTGCCGACGCTGCCGTCCAAGGACAACTTCGACTTCCGCACCGGTCTGGTCGACGGGGGCGCCGAGGCGATCCTCGACGCCAGGGTGGGCGACTTCGGCTCCCACCATCAGAAGTGCGCGGTGGTGCAGGGTGCCGCCGAGGGGCCGTGCGCGTTCCTCGGCGGGATCGATGTGTGCCTCGACCGGTGGGACAACGGCGCCCACGTCGATCCGCCCGTACGGCAGCGGGAGCCGGACTTCCTGGGAACGAGGATCTCCCTGCCGGGCTGGCACGACGTGCAGTGCGCGGTGTTCGGGCCGGCCGTCGGCCAGATCTGGCAGAGCCTCGTCGAGCGCTGGAACGACCCGACACGGCCCAGCCGTATCGACGCCACGCCCGCCCCGATCCCGCAGTCCGAGGCACCCGGGCCGCCGACCCGGTCCGGCACACAGGCGGTGCAGGTCCTGCGCACCCTCACCTGCAAGGGCGTCTACTCCTTCCTGCCGGGCGGCGAGTTCACCGTCACGGCCGCCTACCGTACCGCAAGGCCCTGCATCGGGCGCGGCACTACATCTACATCGAGGACCAGTACCTGTGGCCCTCTCCCCTCGTCGAGGACCTGCGGGACGCCGCGGGCCGGGGCGTCCAGCTCATCCTGGTCACCGCCCGCGACTTCGACGCGCCGGGGCTCAAGGACGCCCACGAGGCACTGCGCACGGAGGCGCTCCAGCGCATCGCCTCGGCCGCCCCTGCGAATGTCCACTGCTTCCATCTGGAGCAGGCGGCAAGCTCGGCGCAGATCTATGTCCACGCGAAGCTGATGATCGTCGACGACCAGTACGTCGCCGCGGGCAGCGCCAATCTGAACTTCCGCTCCCACACCACGGATTCAGAACTGCACCTCGGGGTCTTCGACACGGACCTGGCGGACGGCACCATGGGGGGCGCGCCGCGCCGGGTGGGTGTGTCCGTTCGTGACCTGCGCGCGCAGATCTGGGGCGAGCACCTCAACGAGGACCCGGCCCTGCACCAGGACGCGCTGGCGGGCCTCGCGCGCATGCCCATCGCGGGCGGCAAGACCGGCCACCTGGTCAGCTTCCCCGTGCCCGCGCAGGTGCCCGCCGTGGACTGGCGCGAGACGGTAAGGGAACTGCTGCGCACGATCCAGCACATGGAGAACTGGCAACTCCTGGCACCGGTGGTGCTGGGACCCCTGTCGCTCCCCCTCACCCTGGTGCCGGACATGGACCTCGGCGTTCTCGCCGACGCCATTCCCAACCCGGAGTCCTTCCTGCGCAACCTGCTCAACCCGCACACCGTCTGCTGACAAGGCCAGGGAGCCGAGAGCCGCACCCTGCACTCCGGCCACTTGAAATCCCTTCGCCTGCAGGGCGGCTGCCAGCGCGAGCAGGGTGTCGAGCACCGCCAGGCCCTCCTGGAAGCCCCGCAGGATGACCAGGTGGTACACCTTGGGACCGACGTCCCCTCCGGGCACCGGCGGTGTGCCGTCCTGCGCGAAGGTCACGGGGGTGACGGTGTCGGTTCCGGTGATGCCCAGCAGGAACCCGTTGAGGTCGACGCCCCGGTACTGGCCGCCCGGCGCGCCGCCGATGAATCGACCAGGGCCCGGTGGGGATGGGTGGCGGTCGCGCCGCTGCGGCAGACGGCGCCCAGCGCGTCGCCTCTGCTGACCGAGGAGCCGACGGTCAGCCCGGGCGGCACTCCGGTGATGTGGGTGAAGCAGGCGCCCCGCATGTCGTTGTGCGCCGGCATGAACGACCGGGCCCCGTACACCTTGCGTGTGTCCGCGGCGGGATGGTGCGGGTTGTGACGGGTGATGTGCGCGTACCGGTGCGGCGGCTGGTAGCCGCCGATGTTGGGGCCGCCGAGGTCGGTGGCGCCGGTGCCGGACGGGAAGTGCCCCGAGATTCGATGGTGAAGGCGGACATGCCGCTCCCTCGGTGCCTTGTCGTCGCTCAGGCTCCGAACACCGTGAAACCGAGGCCCGAGAGCTGGGCAGCGAGGGCCGCCACGGTGTCCGGGTCGTCGAAGGCGCCGTTCTCGCCGAGGCCGCTCGCGGACTGGAACTCCTTGACCTTGCCCTGGGTGCGCGGGCCGTCGACGCCGTCCTGCGACAGTGGGGTGAAGCCCAGGGCGAGCAGTGCCCCTTGGACGCCGAACACGTCCGAGACGTCCAGCGCGATCTGCTCGAGGGGCAGGCCCTGGTCCTCCACGTCGCGGGACATCAGGAAGTGGGCCCGGTCGAGCTTGTTGCGGATGACGATGGTGCCGACGTCCGGGGTGAAGTGGCATTCTTCGGCGGCGCCGACCCAGTTCCGGCTGGCCACATGGCCCTGGAACTTGGGGAAGCGGAACTTCGGGCCCATGGCCCAGGCCATGCTGAGCGTGGCCAGCTGGGCGTTGGCCGGCCAGGAGGCGAACTCCCCGAAGATGTGACGCCCGGAGGTGTCGACGCGGCCGAGGAGCACCGACTCCATCTCGTCGAGCTTCTCGAAGACGTGCCGGTCGATCTCGTCATTGTCGACGTGCAGACGCGTCAGCGGCGGCGCGAACCGGCCGTGCCCGAGAGGCGCGAGGTCCATACGGGACTTCACCGTGTCCCACTCGGCGGCGACCTCCTCGGACGTCGCCTCCGTGCCCGTGTCGTTGACCAGCCAGCGAAGCCTGCCCGCGGCGGCCAGTGACTCGGCGCGCTCCTGCGCGGTCGGCGCGGAGTTGTCCCGTGCCGTCTGGTCGATCTTGTTGCCGATGCCGGTGCTCACGTACCCTTTCACATCCAGGTACATGAAGTTGACGCGCCCTTCGAGCGGGTCGTTGAAGCTGATCCAGTAGTCGCGAACGCTCTGATGCATGATGGCGCCTTCCTGTCCGGATTTCCTGACCGCACGGGCAGCATCCGGGCGAACCGGGGTGAGGGCTCGACGCCCAGCTCCTCCTCCAGCAGACGGCTGAACGCCTGGTAGTGGCGCACCGCCTCACCAATATTGCCCTCGGCGAGATGCGCCGCCACGACGGCCCGGTGGGCGCTCTCCCGCAGCGGTTCCGCGCGTACGCTCGCCCACCCCGCCTCCATCGCGAGGGCCGGTCTGCCCTGTCGTACCAGGGCCTCGGCGAGCGCGTCGAGGGCGTGCAGACGCAGTTGCCGCAGCCGCTCACGCTCCATCAGGACCCAGTCCTCGTCCCAGCCCGGCAGCAGGTCCTCTCCCGTCAGCAGGCCCAGCGGCGGACGGACCTCGAGCGGCGGGCCGCAGCCTTCCACCACACCGAGGGCGGTCCGGGTGAGGGCGTGCACGTCCACCCGCAAGGTCGGGGCGGCCAGCAGAACGTCCCCGCAGCAACCGACGAGGGGCGGCTCGCCGCGCGGCAGCTTCCACAGGGCGGTGCGCAGGCTGCCCCTGGCGTGCCCCTCGGTGACCTCGGGCCACAGGGTGCCGGCGAGGATCGTCCGGGACACCCGCCCCCGCAGCGCCATGAAGGCCAGCAACCGCTGGCCGTTACGGCACAGTTCCACGGGCTCGGCGCCCAGCTCCAGACGGAACTGGCCGAGCAATCGCAGCTGGGGAGGAGCAGACACCAACTTGACCGCCTCACGAGCAGTGTGCCGCCCGGGCGCGCCCTCCGACAGGGCGTGTCGTCACCAGTTTCAGCTCCGCGTGCACACCATGCAACTCGAACACCTGCCCGCGAACGCGTCGATGACGGCGCGGTGACGCCGCGCTGACACCGTTTCCGTAGCTTCGAACACGGCGATCGGTCGGACCCGTCACGGTTCCGGCAGCCCGCGACAGCCCGACACAGCACAGCCGAGGAGGACTGCCATGACAGCCACGGCGACCATCGACGACGTCGTGTGCCGGCGACCGGCCACATCGACCGACTTCGACCTGGAGACAGTGGTCAAGAGCCTCCTGGAGCCCGTCTTCGCCCTGCCCGGCGGCAGCGTCCTCGAGAGGCTCGCCGACATCGCCCAGGTGGAGCAGATGATCAGCGACGCCGTCAACGAGCAACCGGACGATCTGTACGTCACGGCGACCGAGTCCTCCGGGATGGAGAACGCGATCCGGCCCAGCGGCGATCCGGTCCAGGCAGCGGCCCGTGACCGCATCCCCGTGGGCGTCCCGATCACCGTGGACAGCCAGGACATCTTCCTGTTCGACAAGGACGAAGGCGGCCTGTTCGGCTCCGACGACGACGTGCTGGGCTCCGTGACCATCAGCGAGGACGATCGCGGCATGGGCCCGCTGTCGAAGCTCGCGCACTCGGAGGAAGAGCACTCCTTCTACTACGTCAACTACCACGTCGACTGACGATCCGATCGGCGGGGAACAAGGGAAGACCGGGAGCGAGCGGTCATGGTCGCTTTGCCCAACGTCCAGTTGTCCAACGTCCGGTTCGGTAAGCGGAACGAGGACGTATGCATCGTGCAGAAGGCCCTCATCAAGCGGGGCCGCGAGATCCCCGACGGCGCCACCGGCCTGTTCGGTGAGCAGACCAAGCGTGCCTACCGGGCCGAGCAACTCGCCCAGCGGTTCGAGGGAACCGACGCCGACGGCATACCGGGCCCCGCCTCCCTGGCCGAACTCGGACGCCGCAGCGGCCTGTTCCGCCTCGACGACGAGTCCGTGCCGGCGGGCCGCGCGGGAAAGCTCACTGTCGCCCAGGTCACCTTCCGTGATCCCGACGACGATTCCGGCGAGGCGGCCATGCGGGCCTATGCCCGCAAGACGTGCGAACTGACCGGCATGGACCCGGAGTTCGGCGTTCCGGCGCTGGCCACCATCGCGAAGCGCGAGTCCGCCTCGAACCACCCCAGGTTCCGGGTGAACACCACGGACATGAACGCGCGTGGCCGGAAAGTCGCCGACGGATACCCCCTCAACTGCTCCCGGGGTGCCACGCAGTGCATTCCGGCCACGTTCGCCACCTACCACCAGGCGGGCACCGCCACCACGCCGTACGACGTGGTCGCCTGCATGTGCGCCACGCTCAACTACGTGCGCGACCGCTATCACGTGAACCAGTCCGGCTCGAACTTCGCCGCCCGCGTCCAGCAGGCCGATCCGCGCCGGGCGCCCCACTGGTATTAGGAGTCCCCCATGGTCGCTGTTTCCAACGTCCGGTTCGGCAAGAAGAACGACGACGTGCGCATCGTGCAGAAGGCCCTCATCAGGCGGGGCCACAGGATCGACGAGGTGACCGGCTACTTCGGCCGCCAGACCAAGGAGGCGTACGAGGCCGAGCAACGCAAGCAGGGCTTCAAAGGAGCCGACGCCGACGGCATACCGGGCCCTACCTCCCTGGCCAACCTCGGCCGCATCACCGGCCTGTTCCGCGTCGACGGCGAGCCGACGCGTCGCGGCAAGGGCAAGGTCGCCTCACCTGTGCCCGGTCACAAGGTCACCTTCGGGTTCTTCCAGCGCGGCCCTTACTCCTGGAGGCCCGACGGGGTGGGCCGGCACACGGGGCAGGACTTCGCCGCCAAGTCCGGTGCACCCGTGGTCGCCGTACGCGGCGGGAAGATCGCCTGGTCGAACGGTAAGGGCGGCGCGTACGGCCAGTGGATCGGCCTCGCCGCGGACAACGGCCATGTCTACACCTACAACCACCTCTCACAACGCCAGGTGAGAGCCGGTCAGCGAGTCAATGCCGGTCAGCAGCTCGGCAGGGTGGGCAGCACGGGCAATTCCACCGGGCCGCACCTGCACTTCGAGATGTCGAAGGGCTCCTCCTGGTCCTACGGCAGGGTCGCGAAGCCCACTTGGTGAACCAGCGAAAGAGGCGCCGGAATGACACAGCGCAATCCCCGCCCGGTCCCGCAGGAGCCCGGCACGATCGTTCCCGCCGAGGTCAGGGGGTGGCAGAAGGGCTACGACGCGGGAACCAGCTCACCGCCGGACGTGCTCGCCGCACCGAGCGTTCGGCACACCGGCTTCATGCACGCCTGGGCCGAGGGCGCCACCGCGGGAAACGCCGACGGGCCGGCCGAGGGCTGGCGTTGAGCGTACTTCGACGGGGGTGCGCTGCCGCAGCCCGGGGACGCCGGCTCGTACAGGCCGCGGGAGCGGTGAACCGGAAGCCGGCTTCGCGCAGGCCGGCCGTGCGTGGGTCAACTGCCCCTGCGTGCGGGTGATGCCGGCGCTGTTCGCCCCGGGCGACGAGGCGGAGGACGGACTCGTCGGCCGTACGCCGGCGCGCGCCTGCAAGGACAGCGCGCCTGCAAGGACAAGGGGGTCGCCGCTGTACTTGCCCGTCCTCACGTCGAGGCCCGTGCTGACGCTGGCGGCCGCGAACAACGAGCCGATCGCGTCCTGGGACTCCGTGCGCAGCCGGGAGCAGAGCTGGTCCAGAGCGACTCCTCCGATGGCCCGGGCGCTGCCGGAGGCCACGGCCTCCTCCAGGGCCTTGAAGTCGGGGGACACCTCGCAGCCCAGGGTGTAGGCCTCGTGGCTCCAGGACACCTTCAGCGGCCCGTTCACCCAGAGTTCCATGTGGATGCCGGGGCCGTCCCATTCGGCGACCTGTCCGCGCAGGGTGTAGCTCAGGGAGGGCCAGGGCGCGGCGTTCTCCGGCAGTTCGAAGACGTCGTAGTTCGAGACGGCGAGCAGCAGCGGGGTGGCCGCCTCGACCGGGGCGCCGGCCGGATCGACCAGGGCCATCAGGCGGTTCCAGGTGCCCGCGCCCACATCCACCCTGGCGTCCGCGACGAGGCCCTCCTGGACCGTCTGGAAGTCCCGTACGGCCTCACACAGCTCGTTCGAGGCGTGGCCGTCCGCGATCGGCGGCAGGGCGTCCAGTGCCGTGCCGCCGGCCGGCAGTCCGACCGCGTCGAGGAGTTCGGCGACCTGCTGCTGGTCCGCGGCGTGGTTGGGGCACTGGGTGCCCTCATTCGTCAGCCCGACCGCCTCGCGCAGTCCCCACGGCATGGCATGTCCCTCGTGTCAGGCGTCCTCGAAGAGCAGGTCCTCGGGAGGACGCGTCATCCGGACGGTCTGGCCGTTGGTCACCTCTACGACACGATGCAGACCCACGCACCGCTCACCGGTGGACAGGACCGAGTACCGGTCCCCGACACCGGCCAGGAAGGCCGGAGAGCAGGACATCGGCATGCCGAGGCGGAGGTAGTCGACCAGTCGGCGGAACAGCTTCGGGACAACCAGGACGTCATCCGTCAGGGAGGCCAGTCCGGTGATTTTCGCGCCGCTCAAGGTGGCGTCGCTCGGCCACAGGCCCCGGCCCTCGTCCCGGGCCTGCTTCGAAACGGTGGCCAACTCGACCCGCAGGCTGGTGAACAGAGTGCGGTAGAAGGTCGGGTACGCCAGGCCCTGGGTGAGCAGATGGTGGTTGACGGTCGTACGCAGCACGGCTTCGTCGACGTCGATCTCCAGACCGCTGGTGCCGGGGGCCGTTCCGCGTCCCGCGAGCGCGATGCAGCGGCCGTGGACGTCGGCACCACGGGTGAGCACGAAGCCGGGGACCGTCTCCGGGGTGGTCGCGGTCACGGTCTCGTCGGGGCGGCGCTGGACGTCGGTGAAGCCCAGCCAGCGCAGCAGCTCGTCACGCGCGGCCTGGGCGGATTGAAGCGGCTGGTGGACGCGGTCCGGGCCGAAATGCGTCTCGGGCGCGTCGATTGCGTCCAGCCGCAGCTTCGCGCGGCCCTCGTTGTGCTTGACGGAGCGCCCGCGCCCGCCGCCGACGAGGGTCCACACGGTCGGGTCGGCGGCCGTGAAATGCACCGTGTCCCCGTCCGGCTGCGAGTCCGTGATGTTGTAGAACCCCTGGATCAGAAGCATGGGCATGGCGACTCCTCAACCGTGGAACGGTGCTCGATGTCCGCCGAAATGCCCCCCGATTCCGATGGTGCACCCGAATCGGGGGTTCCGCACCTGCGCGCAGAGGCGGAGCGGTGACGGCGTTCCCCGGCCGTACCGTCGCGCCCCGGCCCGCGGTACCACCAGGGCACCGCGGGCTGGGTGACGTACCGTCAGGACCCCTTCGAGGCCAGGTACTCCTCCACTCCGGGTGCCTCCCGCGCCTCCTCGACGTTCACCATGGCGCCGACCGCCTTGGCGTCGGGCTTGAGGACATAGGTGGAGCGGCTCGCGGGCTGCGCCACGTCGGAGAAGTCCTGCGCGGTGCCGAGTCCGGCGTCGGCGTTCTTCAGCGAGCGGTGCGCGGCGACCACGTCCGCCCGGGCGAGGCTGCCCGCCTCGCAGGCCTTCTTCAGGTCGGCGCCCATCAGTTGTGCGGCGTTGTAGCCGGAGAGCACTCCGGAGTCGACCAGCGCGCCCGGGTACTTCTTCTGGTAGGAGGCGACCATCTTCTTCACGCCGGGTATGTCCGCGCTGACGGCCGGGGCGGCGCTCACCACGTTGAGCATGGCCTCCAGGGCGGCCGCCGCGGGCGTCTTCATCAGCTGCGGGGCGTAGCCGGGGGCGTTGCTGACGACGGGGACCTTCAGGCCGCGGGAGGCGGCGACGCCGACCAGCGAGGCGGTCTGGGCGGGTCCCGCGCTGATCAGGATCGCCTTGACGCCCGCCTTGCGCAGCGCGGAGACCTGGGCGGACAGGTCGGTGTCGGTGGCCTTGATCTTCTGCCCGACGACCTTCAACCCGGCCTTCTTCGCGGCCCATTCGGAGCCTTCGAGGGCGTTGGCTCCGTAGTCCCCGTCGAAGTAGACGTGGCCGACCGTGTCGCCCTTCTTGAGACCCTTGGTGCGGGTGAGGAAGTCGACGGCGGCGATCATGTCGACGTCGTACGTCGTGCCCAGCACCTGCACGGAGTCCTTGCCGAGCAGGGAGGCCGCCCAGGCCTGCGGGAAGGTGAGCACCTGGTCCCGCTCGATGTCGTCGAGCAGGGCGGCGACCACCGGCGATCCGATGACCTGGGGCAGGGCCACCACGTCCGGGGCGATGTCGGCGTAGGCGGTGACCGCCTTCTGCACGTCGTAGCCGTGGTCCTTGACGACGATCTCGACCTTGCGGCCGCAGATGCCGCCCTTGGCGTTGGTCTCGTCGGCCCACATCTGCTGGGCCTGCACGATGGACTTGCCGAGGGTGGCGTAGGGGCCCGTCAGATCGGTCAGGGCGCCGAGCTTGATGGTCTTGTCGGTGACCCCGGGCCCGGCCTTGACGCCGTCGGCGCCGTCCGCGGCGCTGTCGCCGTCCGCTTTGGAGCTGCAGCCGGTGCCCGCGAGGAGCAGGGCCGTCAGGGCGGCGGCCAGGACCGTCCTGGTGCGGTGCGTAGGGTGGTTCACGGTGTCGGCTCCTTGGCTCGTACGGCTGAGGCGGGTGATGGGGTCTCGGTCGCGGGGTCCGCGTCCTTGGGTGTGGCCCGTCGGCGCTGGATCCGGGCGCGGGCGCGCCGGACCAGTCCGTGCAGTCCGTCGGGGGCGAAGAGCAGGATCAGGACGATCGCCGCTCCGTACAGGTAGCGGGCCGCCTCGGTGGGGCCGACCGCTCCGTCGGTGGTGCCGGGGGCCGCCACGAGGGGCAGCTGGTCGGCATAGCGGGTCATCAGCAGGGGCAGCGCGGTGACGAAGACGGCGCCCGCGGTGGCTCCGGCGACCGAGCCGAGACCGCCGATGACGATCATGGCGAGGTAGTCGACCGAGAGGGCGAGGGAGAAGTAGTCCGGTACGACACGGCGGAAGGCGAGGGCGAGCATCACCCCGGCCAGGCCCGCGTACATGGAGGAGAGCACGAAGGCCGCCGAGCGGTAGCGGGCGACGTGCACGCCCATCACCGCGGCCGCGGTCTCGCTGTCGCGCAGCGCCACCAGGGCGCGCCCAGGCCGTCCGAGCCGCAGCCCGCGGGCGGTGAACCAGGTGAGCGCGAACAGGGCGAGGCCCAGGTACCACAGGCGTTCCTCGGCGCCGAAGGGCACGCCCAGCAGCGTCATCTCGGGGTCGGAGGCGGTGAAGGAGAAGCCGCCGAGCTCCAGGGGCGGCACCGAGCGGCCGTTGAAGCCGCCGGTGATCGAGTCCGCGGTGAGCAGGACATGGTGGCCGAGGAAGACCAGGGCGAGGGTGGCGACGCCCAGGTAGATCCCGCGCACCCGGCCCGCGACGGGACTGAACAGGCCGCCCGCGGCCCCGGCGAGCAGCACCGCGAGGACGACGGCGACGGCGGGCGGCAGGCCCGGGCCGGGTTCGCCGGCCAGCCAGACATAGCCGTAGGCGCCGACGGCGAGGAAGAAGGCGTGGCCGAGGGAGAGTTGACCGGCGGTGCCGGCCAGCAGTCCGAGGCCCACGGCGCCGACGGCGGCGGCCATCGAGAACAGGCCGATGCGCAGCCAGAAGGCGTCCAGGTAGAAGGGCAGGGCGCACAGCAGGACGACCAGCAGGACGGTCCAGGCCCGGTAGCGGCGCAGGAAGTCAGACACGGGCCGCTCCCTTCGCGCCGAACAGCCCGTTGGGCCGTACCAGGAGGACGAGGACCATCACGGCGTACGGCGCGACATCGCCGAACCCTTCGCCGAGGACGAGCAGTTCGGTCTGGTATCCGGCGACGAGTGCCTCGGTCAGGCCGATCAGCAGGCTGCCGGCGAGGGCGCCGGGCGGGGAGGCCATGCCGCCGAGGATGGCGGCCGGGAAGGCCTTCAGGGCGATCTGTCCGGTCGTACGCTCAAGGCCCGGGGCCGGGAACGCGGCGAGGAACACCGCGGCCAGCGCGGCGAGTCCGCCGGCCAGGCACCAGGCGAGGGTACGCATCCGCACCAGCCGTACGCCCATCAGCGCGGCGGCCTCCATGTCCTCCGCCGAAGCCCTGAGCGCCAGGCCCCAGTTGGTGTACCGGAAGAGCGCGAACACTCCGGCGATGACGACGGTGGAGACCACGATCGCGGCGAGGCGGCTGTCGGCCACCGTGATGGGGCCGAGGCCGCTGACCGAGTCGCCCCAGGGGTCGCCGAGGGTGAGCAGGTCGCCGCCGATGCGCCGGGACAGGTCGGTCAGGATGACGATGTCGATGCCGATCGTCACGATCGTCTGCACATGGGCGGCCTGCGGATCCTGTCCGCCGGCCTGGAGCAGGAACCGGTCCATGAGCCCGGCCACGCCCGCCGTGACCAGCACGGCGACCGCGAGGGCGCCGGCGAAGCCGAGGTCGTCGTGGAGTACGGCGGTGAGGTAGCCGCCGAGCAGGAGCAGGGAGCCGTGGGCGAAGTTGATGACGCCCGAGGCCTTGAAGATGATGACGAAGCCGAGGGCGACCAGGGCGTAGACCGAGCCCAGGGCGAGGCCGTTGAGGACGTTGTCGAGGAAGCCGGTCATGCCGCGTCCTCCCCCGTGGTCTCGGTGCCGAGGTAGGCGCGCAGCACTTCGGGGTCGCCGCGGACCTCGTCGGGGGTGCCGTGGGCGATGACGCGGCCGAAGTCGAGGACGGTGACCTCGTCGGCGAGGCGCATCACCAGGCCCATGTCGTGCTCCACCAGCACCACGGACAGGCCGAGTTCGGCGCGCACGGCGCGGATCGTCTCGGCGGTGCGAGCCCGTTCGGCGGCGTTCATGCCGGCCACGGGTTCGTCGAGCAGCAGCACACTGGGCTCCAGACAGAGGGCGCGGGCGAACTCCACGCGTTTACGGTCGCCGTAGGACAGCAGTGCGACCGGGGAGTCGAAGTGCGGTCCGAGGCCGGTGAGTTCGGCGATCTCGCGGGCCCTGGCCAGCTGCTCGCGCTGTTCGCGCACCGCGCTCGGCAGGCGCAGCGCGCTGGCGGTGAAGCCCGCGCGGGACAGGATGTGGCGGCCGAGCATCAGGTTGTCGGCGACCGTGCCTTCGGTGGTGACGATGTTCTGGAAGGTGCGGGCCATCCCCAGGGCGGCGATGCGGTGCGGGGCGAGGCGGGTCAGTTCGGTGTCGCCGAGGCGGACGGTGCCGGAGGCGGGGCGGTACAGGCCGGACAGCACGTTGAAGCAGGTGGACTTGCCGGCGCCGTTGGGCCCGATGATGGCGTGCACGGTGCCCGGGACGACCGTGAAGGACACGGAGTCCAGAGCGGTGAGCCCGGCGAACCGGACGGTGACGTCCCGTACGTCGAGCACGGGCGGTGCGGTGGTGCGGTCGTTCACGCGGCCCCCTGACCGTCGGCGGTCTCTCCCAGGTACAGCCTGCGTACGGCGTCCGTGCGGGCGAGTTCGTCGGCCGCCCCGGACAGCCGGATCTCGCCGACCTCCAGGACGTAGGCGCTGTCCGCGAGGGAGAGCGCCATGCCGGCGTTCTGTTCGACCAGGAGCACGGCGGTGCCCTGGGTGTTGATCTCCTTCACGACGTCGGCGATCCGGGCCACCATCTGCGGGGCGAGACCCAGGGACGGCTCGTCGAGCAGGAGCAGCCGTGGGGCGGCCATCAGGGCGCGGCCGATGGCGAGCATCTGCTGTTCGCCGCCGGACAGGAGCCCGGCGGCCTGGCGGGTGCGTTCCGCGAGGCGCGGGAACAGGGTGAAGACCCGGTCGCGGGATTCGCGCACCAGGACGGGGCTGCGGCGGCCGAGGCCGAGGCCGCCGGTGCGGAGGTTCTCGTCGACCGTGAGCCCGGCGAACACCCGCCTGCCCTCCGGGACCTGGACGACCCCGGCGCGCACCGCGGCGACGGGGTCGCGGCCGTCGAGTTCCGTGGCGCCGTAGCGGATGCGGCCGGCGGTGACCGCGCCGCGGTGCAGGCGCAGGGTGCCCGACACCGCCCGGAGCAAGGTCGTCTTGCCCGCGCCGTTGGCGCCGAGCAGGGCGACGACGCCGCCGTGCGGGACGCTCAGCGTCACGGAGCGAAGGGCGGACAGGGCGCGGCCGTAGGTCACGTCGAGGGCTTCGACGTGCAGGGCCGGCTCCTCGTCCGGTGGTGCTTCGGGCATCACGGCTCCTCGGATCCGTGCCGCTCGGGCACGGGCTTCGGGGGAAGGGGAGCTCACGACAGCACGGGCGCGGGCGGGCGGAACAGGGCTGGGGGCCGGGTCGCTGCGTGGTCCCAACCGGGGAGGGCGGGGGTTGTGCCGGTGCCCAGGGTGGGAGTGGATCGGGATTGCCGGGGGGGCAGCGCGGGCAGTTCCTCAGCGCAGCAGTCGCCGGGCCGTCAGTGCCAGGCTGATCTCCACCACGTCCAGCGGGCGGGCCAGGGACCGCCCCGTGAGCTGTTCACAGCGGCGCAGGCGGTTCAGGACCGTGTTGCGGTGGCAGTACAGGCGCTCGCCCGCCCGCTGGGCGGAGCCGTCGCACGACAGCCAGGCGGACAGGGTGTCCAGAAGGACGTCCCGGTCCGCGGGCTCCAGCCGGAGCAGCGGGCCGAGGACCTGGTCGGCGAGGGTCGCGCCGAGTTCGGGGCACGAGACGACCAGGGCCTCCGGGAGGTGTTCCGTCAGCCGGACCGTGCCGCCCGCCTGCGGGCAGATGCTCAGCGCGAGATCCGCGAGGCGCCGGGCGTCGCCCACCGCGGCAAGGCCCGTGACGACGCTGCCGACGCCGGCCTTGCTGCCCGGGGCCAGGTCCAGGCTCTCCAGCGGGTCGTCGTCGCCCTCCGGATCCTCGTCGCCGACCAGGACGATGCCGTAGTCCACTTCCCCTCCTGTGTGCCAGTGCACGCGCGTGCCGGGCGGTACGGCGGAGGCGCGGGCGCCCGAGGGGCCCTGCGGCCGTCCGCCGGCGACCGCGACGACGAGGTACCGGCCGTGTTCCGGCAGGTCCAGGCCCTCGGCGGTCTCGGGCAGGTCGGCGATGCGGCTGGTGCCGTCGAGGAGGGCGGCCGCGAGCAGCCGTACCCGGTTCTCGCGCCGCCAGGCCAGCTGCCGCTCGGCCTGCCGGTAGGCGTCCGCGACGAGGGTGCAGTGCTCGTCGACGAAGTTCCACACGTCGGTCGCCACATGGACGAGCAGCCGTACGTCCTCGGGCGCCGTCCGGGAGGTCTCCTCCACCAGCCGCTGCCACACCAGGGACCCGCCGAGCCGGAACGCGTGCAGCAGGGCGTCGAGGGGCACGCCCTGCTCGGCACGGCGCACACCGATCTTCCAGGAGCAGCGGCGTGCCGCGTCCCGGTTGCCGCGCGGGTCGAGCAGCGACATCACACTGTGCCGCAGTGAGCGGTGCACCTCCTGCCAGGTGCCCGCGTAGTCGTTGTCCAGCGCGGTCCGGTAGGCGTTCTCCTGCTCCTGCACGAGGGCCACCAGCCGGTCGGTGAGGTCCGGCAGGTCCTCCAGCAGGACGCGCGCGGCGTGGTGCAGGACACGCAACGCGTCGGCGTCGATCAGCGACCGCCCGCGCCGCCCGGTCGGCCGCTGCGGAACGGGCATCGGCCCGGTGCGGATCATCGTGCGTGTCCGTACGGCAGGATGCATCGCGGTCCTCCCACAACCTCGGACTCCCGGCGGTGCGACCGTGCCGGGAGACTCAGCGGTGTCCGGTCGGCCGTGTCGCCGGCGTAGCCCGTACGGCGGCGGCGGCCGCCCGACTCGTCCTGCCCCGAAGGATGACATACCGTCCGGTCGGTCCCTAGGGTTGTGCACCGCTCTTTTTCCTCCCCCCTCCCACAGAACCGCACGTCGGCCGTCACCGGCCCTGCTGATCGACCATGCGCGCGAGCTCCATCCGGGACCGCACGCCGAGCGTGGCGAAGACGTTGCGCAGGTGGTAGTCGACGGTGCGGGTGCTCACGGCGAGCCGCAGTGCCACCTCCCGGTTGGTGGCGCCCTCGGCGACATGGCGGGCGATCCGCAGTTGCTGCGGCGTCAGCCGCGCCAGCTCACCGCCCGCCCCCTCGTGCCCGGCGGCCCCGTTCGCCCTCAGCTCCCCCCGCGTCTGCTCCGCCCACGCCCGTGCCCCGCACCGCTCGAACCCCACCAGCGCGGCCCCGAGCCGGACCCGCGCCTCCCGCAGCCGCCGCCTGCGCCGCAGCCATCGCCCGTGCAGCAGCTCGGTCCGGGCCCGCTCGAAATCACCGCCGGTCTCGTCGTGCAGGGCCAGCGCCCGCTGATACAGCCCGTCGGCGCATTCCGCGGGGGCGAGCAGCGCACGGCAGCGGGCGAGCTGGGCGGGAGCATGCGGATCGGCACCGAGCGCGGCCCATGCGGCGAAGTCCTCCACGACGGCCCGCGCGTCCTCGGGCCGCCCGGCGAGCACCGCGGCCTCCACGAAGCAGGGCACGGCGAGCATCCAGACGGCGAAATGACCGCGCCGCACGCCGGGCAGTACCAGCGGGCCGAGCCGGTCGGCGGCGTCGAGGGGGCGGCCGCAGCCCAGGTCGGTCCGGGCCACCGCCCACTGCGCCAGCGTCGCCGCCTGCGCCAGGCCGTGCCGGCGGGCCGTGGCCAGGGCGGCCGTGGCATACGCGGCGACGGTGGCGCTCTCGCCGACGATCGACGCGGCCAGCGCCAGCATGGCCTGGTGGTGGGCCGCCGTGTTCCGCCGGCCGGCCCGGTGCGCGGTCCGTACCCCTTCTTCCGCGTGGGCGCGCGCCTGGGCGTGCCGTCCGGCGCGCAGTTCGGCGTAGGCGAGGTACTCCAGAGCCCGCGCCTGGAGCGAGGCGGAGTTCCGGGCGGCGGCGAGGGCGCGGGCGCCGGCCCGGCGGGCGACGACGACGTCGCCGAGCAGCAGGGCGGCTGTCGCGCAGCGCAGCAGGTGTTCGGGCCGGTCGTCCTCGTGGTCGATCACGCGCCGCAGCGCCGCCACCGCCACATCGGTACGTCTCTCCAACAGGGCCCGCATCCCGGCGCGATAGTCCCCGGTGAGAGCGCACTCCGCCGAACCGGCCGGTTCCCCAAGGGCTTTCAGGCACGCCGTCAGATCGCCGGCCGCCCAGGCCGCGTCCGCCGCGGCGAGCCGTGCGGCCTCGGCCTGCTCCGGCTCCTCGACCGCCAGCAGGGAGGCCGCCAGCAGCAGGGTCTCCCGGGCGTCGTCGACGGGCCCGTCCCCTAACTGCACCCGCCCACGGGCGAGTTCGGCCCGCCCGTGCTCCATGGCCCGCACGCTCGTGTCACCGATCATTCCCGCGAGGTTACTTTCGCGTAACGCCGTACGGAAGGCGCTTACCCGCGCCCCGGCCGCCCCAAATGGCGCAGGTGACCTGCGGTTTTGCGCGAAGTGGGGGGGGGAACGGACTGTGCCGCCGCCCAGAGTTTCCGGGCGGCGGCCGTGCGGGGGCACAACATCATCCGGTGTGCGGGCAGTTGCCCCGGTACTCCTCGATGGTCAGGCTCGGGCGGGGCAGCGGACACAGGAACTGCTCATAGCGGGTGTCGTTGTCGATGAACCGCTTGAGCCAGGAGATGCTGTACTTCGCGATCGTCGTGTTCGACGAGTTGGGCGTGAAGTGGGTGGCGTTGTTCAGCTCCAGATAGGCGCGGTCCAGGCCGGACGACAGGCTGGTGTAGAACGGCTCGGAGTGGCTGGTGACCGGGGCGATCGTGTCGCCGTCGGCGCCGACGATCAGCGTGGGTGTGCTGAGCTCGGGCCAGGACTTGTCGAGGTTCCAGGGCGTGAGCGGGATCGCCGCCTGGAGGGACGGGCGGGACTTCGCGGCCTCCAGACTGCCCCCACCGCCCATCGAGTGGCCCATCACACCGAGCCGGGTGCTGTCGACGCGTGCGCGCACCGAGCTGCGCTGCGTCAGGTAGTCCAGTGCGGCGAGGAGTTGGCGGCCCCGCGAGTCGGGCTGGTCGAGGGTGGAGGTCGTGTTGATGGTGAACACCACGAAGCCCTGGGAGGCCAGCCGCGGGCCCAGCCAGGAGACCGAGGACTCGTAGGCGGTGTAGCCGGGTGAGATCGCCACCGCGCCGAAGGTGCCGTCGCTGGTGCTGGTCGGGTAGTAGATCGTGCCGCCGCCGAACCCGGTGACAGCGAGGGAGGAGACGGACGTCTGGGAGACGGCGTACGGGCCGCTGGCCGCCTCGATACTGGCCGTGGTCGGCGCGGGGCCGCGCTCGTAGGGGTTGTCCGCCGCTTGGGCGCCGGGCCCGGCGAGGGTGCCGAGCCCGAGGACCGCGGCGAGGGCCGCCGCGGCTGCGGCGAGTCTTGCGGCCCTGCGGGGCCGCCTGGTGTGGGGGTGGACCTGCACGACGAGTCGTCCTCTCTGTCGTGGCGGACGGCAAGCACGGGAGCACCGCGCCGGCGGGCGCCGCCGTTGGACTGGCGGTGCCACTGTGGGCGGCGGGTCCGGCGCCGGGGACCGGCAAAGTCACCGGTCTCGTGCGCCCGGTTTCGGCCGTGCCGTACGCGGCCCGGCTTGCTCGGGGCCCGGGTCGGTGTGAAACGCTCGATCGTCATCCGTTACGGCAGCATGGAGAGGCGACGGTATGCGCATCGGACTGCTCGGCACCGGCCCGTGGGCGCAGATGGCCCACGCCCCGGCCCTCAGCGGGCACGCGGAAGTCGACTTCGTCGGCGTGTGGGGCCGCCGCGCCGACGCCGCGAAAGACCTCGCGGGACGCCATGACATCCGGGCCTACGACGATGTCGACGCCCTGCTCGCCGACGTGGACGCGGTCGCCGTGGCCCTGCCGCCGTCCGTCCAGACCGAGCTGGCGGTGCGGGCCGCGCGGGCGGGATGTCATCTGCTGCTGGACAAGCCGCTGGCGACGACGGTCGAGCAGGGGCGGGCGGTCGTCGGGGCGGCCGAGGAGGCCGGGGTCGCGTCGGTGGTCTTCTTCACCACCCGGTTCCAGCCGGAGACCGAGGAGTGGATCATCGAACAGTCCGCCGCGCAGGGCTGGTTCACCGCGCACGCCCAGTGGCTGGGCGCCGTGTTCAGCGGCGGCGACAGCCCCTTCGCGAACTCGCCGTGGCGGCGCGAGAAGGGCGCCCTGTGGGACGTAGGACCCCATGCCCTGTCCGTGCTGCTGCCGGTTCTGGGCGATGTGCGCGAGACCGCGGCGGCCGCGCACGGGCCCGGGGACACCGTGCACCTGGTCCTCGGTCACGCCGGGGGCGCGTCCAGCGCGCTGGCGCTGAGCCTGACCGCCCCGTCGGCGGCCGCCGGGGCCGCCGTGGAGCTGCGCGGCGAGGCCGGGGTGACGCACCTTCCGACGAGTACGCAGGGCGTGGTGCCGGCCTTCGCACGGGCGACGGACGCCCTGCTCGCCGCCGCCCGAACCGGGCAACCGCACCCGTGCGACGCGGCGTTCGGCCTGCGGGTCACCGAGATCCTCACCGAGGCCGACGCCCTGCTGAACGGCTGAGAGCGGTCCTTCACTCCTCGAACGGCTCGTCGCTCCACCGGAACCAGGCCCGGTCCCCCTCGATGTGCAGCAGGTACTCGGCCACGGGTCCGTCCGGTGAGGAAAGGGAGACGCGTCTGCGGATCTCGTCGTAGGCCGCCTCCCACTCCTCCACGTCCTCGTCGACCCGCTCCACCAGGGCGAGTTCGCGGGCGAAGAGGTCACGCACGGAGGCATAGGCGGGACCGGGGGTGAAGTGGCCCCACAGCCAGGGGAAGTCGGCTTGGTCGATCGTGATCTCCCCGACCGCCTCGCCCCCGCTGCGGATGTGCCACACCGTGCCGTCGAATCCCACCGTGCCTCCGTACGCCGTCACTGTCAGTGCCCGTTCAGCATGTCATCCGGCACTGACAGTCCGCCCTTTACCGCGTGCCACCCGGGATGTGGAAGTCGATCCGCTCGCGGACCACGGTGTGGCCGGCCTTGGCGAAGTTCGCGGCCATCGGGAAGTTCCCCCGGTCGGTGGCTCCGCTGATGAACTCGGCGCCCTGCCCGGCCAGGAAGCGCGTGCACTCCACGAGGAGGTCGTAGGCGTAGCCGTGGCCGCGGTGTTCCGGCAGGACACCGATGAAGCCGATGATCGGCGCGGTCTGGTTGCGCGCCGGGATGTGGATGCCCACCGGTTCGCCCTGCGGGGTGCGGGCGATCTGCCACCACTCGCGCGGCGAGGGGCACCAGTGGAAGAAGTCCATCTCCTCCTGGGCCGCCTGGTCGATGCCGCCCTCCTTGATGGCCTTGAGGGCATGGGCGTCCAGCGTGACGGAGTGGATGCGGCGCAGCGCGTCGAAGAACACGACGTCGTCGGGCTCGGGTTCGAAGACGAGCCGTCCGGGCCGCTCGGGCAGCCCGCACGCCGGCGTCCACCGGTACAGGTAACGCTCGACGAGGAGTTCGTAGCCCGCCGCGCGGGCGGCCGCGAAGGCGGTGTCGGCGGCGGCGCGCACGGCCGGCTTCTCGCGCCGGCCGGCGGGCAGATTGAACTCCAGGCCGACCTGCCAGGGGGCGGAGCGCAGGAGTTCGGCCCCCGCCTCCTCCTCCCCTTCGGCCACGTCGAACCAGTTGATGTTCAGCGGCTCCGAGTCGTCGGGGCCGCCCCACCAGGCGCCGCGCGCCACGACCTTGCCGTCGCGCAGAGCGACGCGCTTCCAGTCGGGGCGGTGCCGGGTGGTGCGGTGTGCCTCGCTCGCGCCCAGCGGGTCGGGCAGGGCGTCGAAGAGGTGAGCGTCGCTCTCGTCGAGCGCACGGATGACCAGATCGGTCATGGGGATTCCTCCGGGATACAAGCTGCGGACAGCGCTCCCGGTCGGATCACACGAAACACGCCGGGACAGCGGTGAAGGGAGCGCTGGTGATGGTGAACTGCACGGCACTCGCCTCCTTCCGTCGTCTCAAGGCGTGATCACACCGTAGGGGATCTTCCTCGGGTGCGTCCACACAATTTCGGGGCCGGTGCGCGATTAGGGTCTGCGGCATGACCGACAACTCCCTGCGCTCCGTCACCGTCGAGCGGGCCGGCACCGGCCACTTCACCGCCGTCAACGCCCGCGGCGGCACGATCGACTTCGGCACCGACGGCGCCGACTTCACCCCCGTCGAGCTTCTGCTCGCCGCGATCGGCGGCTGCACCATGGCCGACGTCGACGTCGCCACCACCCGCCACGCGGAACCCGACCGCTTCACCGTCACCGTGACCGGCCACAAGGTCAGCGACGAGCAGGGCAACCGGCTGACCGACCTGCGGATCACCTTCTCCGTCGCCTTCCCGGACGGAGAGGGCGGCGACCGCGCCCGCGCGATCCTCCCCCGGGCGGTGAAGACCTCCCACGACCGGCTCTGCACGGTCAGCCGCACGATCGAGACGGGCACGCCGGTCACGGCCACCATCGAGGACGCGTAGGGCCCGCCGGCGTCGCGCGCCCTCGCCGAAATCCCGTTGCGGCCGCCCCTGCCGCCCCCGGACCCTGGCCGCATGCCCTATGTCCTCCGCCCCGCCCGTCTCAGCGACGCGCCGGCCATCACCGAGCTGCTCAACCAGGTCGATCTGATCGAGATCGGCCGCCCCGAGACCGATCTCCACGCCGTCGAGGCCGAGCTCCAGCATCCCGAGGCCGACCTGTCCCAGGACTCCTGGCTGGCCTTCCACGAGGACCGGTTGGTGGCCTACGCGCTGCTGTGGGACGAGTCCAACGGCGAGCGCATCGACACCGACCACTATGTGCTGCCCGACCACCAGGAGGCCGGGCAGCGGCTGTTCGAGGCGATGGAGGCCAGGGCCCTGGCCAGGGCCCGCGCGAACGGCGCGGAGCGGGCCGTGGTCCATCTCCACCTCAACAGCGAGCCCACGCTGGACACTTCGCTGATCCAGAAGCGGGGCTGGTCCGTCGTACGGCGCTACCACGTGCTGCGCCGCCCCGTGGATCCCGCCGAGGACCGCACCCCGCGGACGCCACCGGGCGTACAGCTGCGCGCCTGCGCCGACGAGGCGGACCGCAAGCGCGTCCACGCACTCCACCAGGCCACCTTCGCCGAGCACTTCGACTTCCAGCCACGCGCCTACGAGCAGTGGCTGCACGACGTGCACGCCGACCGGCTCGACTGGTCCCTGGTCTGGATCGTGAGCACCGAGGACCAGGGCGACGTCGGTTTCCTCCTCGCCCGCGACGACCGCGAGGCCATGGGCTGGATCCGCACCATCGGAGTCCTGCCCGAAGCCCGCGCCCTCGGCCTGGGCGGCCTCCTCCTGCGCCACGCCTTCGCCGCCTTCGCCGCCCGCGGCCGGGACACGGTGGGTCTCGGCGTGGACACCGGCAACACCACGGGGGCGCCCGGTCTGTACGCCCGCCATGGCATGACGGTGCACTACGCGGTGGACACGTGGGAGACGGTCCTGACCTCCCCTCAGTAGGAGCGGTGGGGACAGTGCGGGTCCTCCCGGCGAGCGGGCCCCGTGAGTCCTGTCAGCCGTACGCGGTGCAGGAGTTCATCCGGTACGTCCAGGGCGCGCAGGCGGTCGGGGGCGTACCGGACCAGCCAGGCCGCGAGTTCGACGCGCAGAAGCTGAAGTTCAAGGCCGTGGCCGACGGCAACGGCAACGCGGCGCTCCAGTACCCGGCAGGGTGGGTGACCTCGGATCCCAACTACCCGGTGCTGCACGACTGCGCCGAGTTCACCTACAACTCCTCGGGCATGTTCTGCAACACCACGATGGTCGACATGTTCAGCGTGCCGCTGAGCATCCGGCTGACCGGCGCGCGGGACCAGACGACCGGCACCCTGCGCACCGGCGGGCGGGCATCCGTGTTCGCGGCCGTGCGGCAGAACGCGGATTTCGCGCGGCTCGTGGTGGACGACACGCGGGTGCTGGCGCCCGGGCACGGGCTGGACGCCGGGCTGTTCCCGAAGGACTGCTTCGCGCCGTACATCGACGAGGTGTGGAGCACGTACACCGGGCGGGATCTCCTCGTCACGACCAACGCCGGTGCGTTCACGGGGCGGGTGCGCGGTGACCGGCTGACCTTCGCCGGGCCCGCCGCGGTCTCCTTCGCCCGGCCCTCGACCCGGGACGTGCTCTTCTGCGACGGGGCCCTCGCCGCGCCCAACTACGGGACGACCGGCCCCGTCGCGGCGGTCGTCGGCGCCGGGTTCAACCGCTCGACGCTCGTCTCCCACCCGTCCCAGCCGACGACCGACCCCGCCACCTTCTACCGGGGCTCGCTCACCAACCACTACGCGGCGGCGCTGCACGCGGCCACCGAGGACGGGCGGGCGTACGGCTTCGCCTTCGACGACGTCGCCGACTTCGCCTCCTACCTCCAGGACACGGCCCCGACGGGGATCCGCCTGACGCTCACGCCGTTCGGGAGCTGAGCTCAGCCCCGCCGGTGTTCCCCCTCGGCGTCGATGTGCGGGAGGATCCGGTCCAGCCAGCGGGGTGTCCACCAGGCGTGCCGCCCCAGCAGGGTCATCACCGCGGGCACCATGAGGAGCCGGACGACGGTCGCGTCGATCAACACGCTCACGGCGAGCCCCAGTCCGAGCATCTTGACCACGACGTTGTCGCTGACGATGAAAGCGGCGAAGACGCTCACCATGATCAGCGCGGCGCAGGTGATGACCCGGGCCGTGATCTCCAGCGCGTGAGCCACCGAGGCCTTGGCGTCCTGGGTGCGCAGCCAGGCCTCGTGCACCCGGGAGAGCAGGAAGATCTCGTAGTCCATGCTCAGCCCGAAGATGATCGCGAACATCATCATGGGCACATAGCTCTCGATGGGCACCTTGCCGTTGACGCCGAGCGCCGGCCCGCCCCAGCCCCACTGGAAGACGGCGACGACGACGCCGTAGGAGGCGGCGATCGACAGGACGTTGAGGACGGCTGCCTTCAGGGCGACCAGGAGGCCGCGGAAAACGGCCAGGATGATCAGGAAGGCCAGGGCGACCACCACGCCGATGATCAGCGGCAGTCGGCTGGAGACGATGTCCCGGAAGTCGA
Organism: Streptomyces sp. P17; assembly: GCF_032436805.1. Lineage (NCBI taxonomy): Bacteria > Bacillati > Actinomycetota > Actinomycetes > Kitasatosporales > Streptomycetaceae > Streptomyces > Streptomyces sp. P17. The sequence goes on from NZ_JAVRBF010000017.1 coordinate 90,222, forward strand.
CCTGCGCGGCCGTCGTCCCGGTGACATAGCCCTCGGCGTCGGTGCCGGAGAGCGCGTCGGGCAGCGTGTCGTCGACCAGGCGGTTGGTCAGGCCGGTGGCGCCGGCGTCCTGCGGGGACGTCTTGGAGTACACGGTGGACAGCAGGACGTCCCCGTCCTTCGTCGGGGTGAGCGGGGTGACCGCGGCGGCCCCGGAGACCCCGTCGAGGCTCTTCTGCACCTTCGAGGACAGGTCGGAGCGCTGGGAGCCGGGCACCTCGGTCTGGTCCACCACGACCGTCAGCGGGCCGTTGGAGCCGGGGCCGAAGGAGTCCGTCATCAGGTCGTAGGCGCGCCGGTCGGTGAAGGAGGTGGGGTCGGCGCCGTCGCCGATGTGACCGAGCTGGATGGAGAAGAGCGGGATGGCGAGGACCGCCACGGTCGCGAGCCCGGCCGCCAGATAGCGTACCGGCCGACGGGCCACGCGCTGCGCGTACCGGTGCCAGGTGCCGTGCGGTGCGGCGCCCGGTTCGGCGTCCGTCTCGGCGACAGGGCGCCGTACCCGGTAGCGGTCGATGCGGGTGCCGATCAGGCCCAGCAGGGCCGGTACGAGCGTCAGGGCGCCCGCGACCGCGGTCACGACCGTCACGCCCGCGGCGAGGCCGAGTTTGCTGATGAAGGACACCCCGGACACGGACAGGCCCGCCAGGGCGACGATCACCGTGCAGCCGGAGACCAGCACGGCACGGCCGCTGGTGGCGGCGGCCCGTCCGGCGGCGCCGACCGGGTCGGCGCCGTCCATCAGGTTCTGCCGGTGACGGGTGATCAGGAACAGGGCGTAGTCGATCCCGACGCCGAGCCCGGTCATCGTGGCCAGGGTCGGTGAGACGGTGGCGAAGGTGAACGCGGCGGCGAGCAGGCCGAGGCAGGCAAGGCCGCCGACCACACTGATCAAAGCGGTCACCAGAGGGATTCCGGCCGCGAGCACACTGCCGAAGCCGACGAGCAGCACGACGATCGCCACCGCGAAACCGATCAATTCGCTCACCCGGTCATCGGCGGCCGGCCGGGCCAGTTCGCCGAGCGGCCCGCCGTACTCGACCTGCGCGCCGGCCCCGCGCAGCGGCTGCACCGCGTCGTCCACGCCGTCGAGGTAGCTGTCCCCGAGGGTGGAGGGCTGGACGTCGAAGCGGACGGTGATGTAGCCGGTCTTGCCGTCGGAGGACAGCGGGCCCGCGTTCGGCTGCCGGCTGCTGGAGGACGTGCTGGTGAGCGGGTTCTGGACGGCCAGGACGTGGTCCAGCTTCTGCAGGTCGCCGACCGTGGTGGACATCTGTGAGTCCAGCGAGGTCAGGGACTTCTGCGCGTCGTGCACGACGATCTGGCTGCTGTAGCCGCCGGCCGCGGGATCGTGCTGTTTCAGCACGTCCAGGCCCTGCTGGGACTGCGCGCCGGGCAGCGAGAAATCGTCGGAGTACTCGCCGCCGCGGGTGTGGTTCAGGACCTGGAGGGCGGCCAGGGCCACCAGCCAGGCGATGATGACGATCACGAAATGCCGGGCGCACGCCTCCCCGAGCCGCCGCAGCCCCCGTACCGGCGGTGCCCCTTCGCCTTCCCCCTCGTCGGCGCGAGTCGGTGACATGAGCTTGGTGTCTTTCGGTAGGCCCGAGACATGCCTTGCCACCATGACACGCCGTTGCGATCACCGCCTCATTTCCGGGCCCGGGGCTCCTCCGGATGCACGGCGCGCCAAGGCGTTGAATGGTGATAGCGGACCCCTTGCGCGAGAGCGCCGGGACCGCACCTAGCGATCCGGACCCGAGGAGCAGAGATCATGCCGACGTCACAGCCCGCGTCCGGGCCGTCCGAGGACCGCGCCACCCCGGACGACCTGCTCCACACCCGCACCGGCACCGAAGTGTCGCCGGAGGACCTGGTCCTTGCCTCGGGCAAGGACATCAGCCCGCGCAATCTGGAATGGGCCAGGCGGAAGCTGGAGGCAGAGGGACCCGCGGCCCTCGACAAGATGCTCCCCTGAGCGGACGGACAGCCGCTCACCGAAGCCCTGCCGGGTCCGGGCACACGACCCGGACCCGCTGGACGAGGTTGTTGGCGAACCCGCCGCGGTTCCACGGCCGGCGCAGCGGCTGGGTGTGTCCCTCCGCGTCCGTGGCCCGTGCGCACAGCACATGCTCGCCCGGCGTCGCGGTCCACCCGAACCGCCAGCGCCGCCACGCCCACCGGTGTCCGCCCTCGGCGGCCAGCTCGGCCGGCTGCCAGCCGTGCCCGCCGTCCACGCTGACCTCGACCCGCACCACCTGGGCGAGGCCCGAACAGGCCCGGCCGTCCAGCGTGACGGGGCCTGGCGGGACCACCCGGGTCCGGGACATGAAGTCCGGGAAGCCCGGCGGGACGATCAGCGCCCGCGGAGCGGTCCGGGTGACGGGCACGCCGTCCTCGTCGGGCCGCTCCCGGATCCGGTAGGCCACGCGCTGCTGGAAACCCGCGAACGGCTCGTCGACGACGCGGATCTCCCGCAGCCACTTCACCTGCGCCATGCCGTACCAGCCGGGGACGACCAGACGCAGCGGGCGGCCGTGCTGCGGGGGCAGCGGGGCGCCGTTCATCGCGTGCGCGACCAGGACCTCGGGCTCGGTGCCCAGGGCCACGTCCAGCGGCAGGGAGCGCTGGTAGTCCTGCTCGACACCGCGCTCCACGCCGTGGTCGGCGCCGGTGAAGACCACCTCGACGGCATCGCCCCGGACCCCGGCCTCGGTGAGCAGCAGCCGCAGCGGTACGCCGGTCCACTCGGCGGTGCCGACGGCCTCGACGAGCCAGGGCTGACTGACCGGGCGGGGCGTGAGCAGAGCCCGGCCGTTGCCCGCGCACTCCCCCGTGACCCGCGTGGTGACCTGGGGAAACGCCCGCAGCTCTGCGAGCTCCAGACGGAGCCGGCGGCGGACGCGGCCGGTGAGGGTGAGGTGCCAGGGGGCGTTGTCCGGCACATACGGGATGTCGTAGTGCGTCAGGACGTAGTGCAGGCCCGGCGGGGTGAGGTCGTAGCGCAGGGCTTCGAGCGGCAGGCCGTGGTTTCTGGTGGCGAGCGCCAGTTCGTCCGGGCCGATCGCCTCGTCCGGCCCGGCGAGCCGGGCGGGTGCGCTCGCGTCACCGAGTCGAGCACCCATGCCGCCATTGTCGCGCCGTCCGGCTGCCGTGGCTCGCCGGGCCGGTAACTTCCCTGCGCCTGTGGCGCGTTCGCGGTCCGCCCTTTCGGAAACGGTCTTCCGGCTGCCAGACTCCTGAGGGTGCCCGACTTCGACATGCTCGTCCTCGGATCCGGTCCGGGCGGCCAGAAGGCCGCCATCGCCGCGGCCAAGCTGGGCCGCCGGGTGGCCGTCATCGACCGCCCCGACATGGTCGGCGGGGTCTCCATCCACACCGGCACCATCCCCTCCAAGACACTGCGCGAGGCGGTGCTGTACCTCACCGGCCTCACCCAGCGCGATCTGTACGGCCAGAGCTACCGCCTCAAGGAGGACATCACCGTCTCCGACCTGATCGCGCGCACCCAGCACGTGGTGGGCCGCGAGGTGGACGTCATCCGCAATCAGCTCTCCCGCAACCACGTCGCCCTGTTCGCCGGAACCGGCCGGTTCGTCGACGACCACACCGTCGCCCTGCGCGAAATCACCGGACACGAACGGCTCCTGAGCGCCGAGCACATCGTCATCGCCACCGGTACCCGGCCCGCGCGGCCGGCCACCGTCGAGTTCGACGGACGGACGATCATGGACTCGGACAATGTCCTCGCCCTGGAGCGGGTGCCGCGCTCGATGGTCATCGTCGGCGCGGGGGTCATCGGCATGGAGTACGCCTCCATGTTCGCCGCCCTCGGCAGCAAGATCACGGTGGTGGAGAAGCGCGCCGGGATGCTCGACATGTGCGACGTCGAGGTGGTGGAGTCGCTCAAGTACCACCTGCGGGACCTGGCGGTGACCTTCCGCTTCGGGGAGACGGTCGCCGCGGTGGAGCGGCACCCCAGGGGCACGCTCACCATCCTGGAGAGCGGCAAGAAGATCCCCGCCGACGCGGTGATGTACTCGGCGGGCCGCCAGGGCCTCACCGACGAACTCGACCTGGACAAGGCGGGGCTGTCCGCGGATCCGCGGGGCCGGATCGCGGTCGACGAGCACTACCGCACCGAGGTGCCGCACATCTACGCCGTCGGCGACGTGATCGGCTACCCGGCGCTGGCCGCGACCTCCATGGAGCAGGGTCGTACGGCCGCGTACCACGCCTTCGGGGAGCCCGTCGGCCGGATGCACCACCTCCAGCCGATCGGCATCTACACCATCCCGGAGATCAGCTTCGTCGGCCGCACCGAGGACCGGCTCACCGAGGACCGGGTGCCGTTCGAGGTCGGGATCTCCCGCTACCGCGAGCTGGCCCGCGGGCAGATCATCGGCGACTCGCACGGCATGCTGAAGCTGCTGGTCTCACCCGAGGACCGCACGCTGCTCGGCGTGCACTGCTTCGGCTCCGGCGCGACCGAGCTGATCCACATCGGTCAGTCGGTGATGGGCTGCGGCGGCACCGTCGACTATCTCGTCGACGCGGTGTTCAACTACCCGACGCTCGCCGAGTCCTACAAGGTCGCCGCCCTGGACGCGACCAACCGGCTCCGGCAGGTCGACCGGATGGACGACTAGCCGACAGCACCGCCCGGGCCGCCCGACGGAATATTCCGCTCCGTCCGGCGGCCCGGGCAACAGGCCTGGTCCGAACAGCGTTTCGCCCTGCCCCGCCGCCGATCCCCGGCTCCGTCTTGAGCGGTGGGCGGGTAGGGCTATCATCACTCATCACGTGCACACGCGGTGTGATCGTATGCCGACTCTGCGGCTGCACGACCCCGCCCGCTCACCAACACTTTTCGCCGCTCCGGGCCCGAGGCCATCCCTCCACGGCCCGGAGCGGGTGCAACCCCCCACCCCCCTCTTACGCCGTCCGGGCCCGTCGGTGTCCTGGCGACGTGCACGACGGAAAGCAGCACAGGCCATGAGCAACAACAGGGGCAGAGGACTCCAGGCGGGAGCCCTCGGTACGTTCGACACGGTGGTGATGGCGGTCGCGGGCAGCGCTCCGGCGTACTCGCTCGCCGCGACCACCGCGGTCCTGGTCGGCGCGGTGGGGACGGCCAGTCCGGCCGCGCTGCTGTACTGCGCGATACCGATGCTCGGCATCGCCCTGGCGTACAGCTATCTCGGCCGCATCGATGTGAACGCGGGCGCCAGTTACTCCTGGGTCGGCCGAACTCTCCATCCCTTCCTGGGCTTTATGAGCGGCTGGGCGCTGGTGGTGTCGGCGACCATCTTCATGGTGGCCGGTTCGCTGCCCGCCGGGTCGATGACGCTCGCCCTGTTCGACGAGCAACTCGCCGAGAACACCGCGCTGTCCACGGTGGTGGGCGCCGCATGGTTCCTGCTCATGCTGCTGGTCGTGCTCGGCGGCGCCCGGCTCACCGTCCGCGCCCAGCTCATCATGTCCGGGGTCGAACTCGCCCTGCTCGCCCTGTTCGCGGTGCTCGCCGTCTTCCACACGGACAACGCCCGCGTCTTCGACTGGTCCTGGCTCGGCCTCGGCCAGTTCGACGGTGTGTCGGGCTTCGCCTCGGGCGCACTGATCGCCGCGTTCTACTACTGGGGCTGGGACGTCACCGGCAACCTCAGCGAGGAGACCCGCAACAGCCGCCGTACGGCAGGGCTCGCGGGCCTGATCGGGGTCGGTGTGGTGTTCCTGCTGTTCGAGGTGTTCACCATCGCGGTGAACGTCATCCTCTCCTCGGACCAGATCCGTGCCAACGAGGCCAATGTGCTGGCCGTTCTCGGTGAGGAGATCTGGCCGGGGTGGGGCGGCAAGCTGCTGATCGTCGCGGTGATGCTGTCCACCGTCGCCACTCTGGAGACCACGCTCATCCAGGTCACGCGCTCCCTGTTCGCGATGGGCCGCGACCGCACGATGCCGGCCGCGCTGGGCAAGGTGCACCGCACCTGGAACACGCCGTGGGTGGCCATCGCCGTGGTGGGCGCGGTGGCGCTGGCGATGTTCGTCGCTTCCAACGCGCTCGGCTCGGTCGGCGAGATCCTCTCCGACGCCATCTCGGCGATCGGCCTGCAGATCGCCGTCTACTACGGCCTGACCGGTCTCGCGGTGGTGGTCGCCTACCGCAAGATGCTGCTGAAGTCCCCCGCCAACTTCCTCTTCGGCGGACTGTGGCCGCTGTTCGGCGCCCTGTTCATGTTCTGGGTGTTCGTGGAGTCGCTCGGCGAACTGGCGCCCGCCGCGATCGCGATCGGCGTCGGCGGACTGGCCGCGGGACTCGTCCCGATGCTCTGGTACTGGCGCCGGGGCAGCGACTACTACCGGCCCGCGAAACTCGACGCCACCCACACAATCGAGACCTACTACGTCCCCGCGGGCCGCCCGCCCGAGCACGTCCGCGCCCACGAGGGCCTCCCCACCGACTTCTGAGGGGGCCCGCGATGGCGCGAGACCGATTCACTCCCGACTTCGACCCCGACTGCGGGGACGCGCCCCTCACCTCCGCCCGACAGGACATCGTCATCGGCCGCTGGCAGGGACTGCGCGATCTGCTGCGGATCACCGGACCCGACTGGCTCTCCCGGGGCCACCGGGTGCGGACGCTGGCCCAGGCCTGCGCGAGCAGTTCGACGATGGAGTCCTGGCTGGCCGCCGAGCCGAACAGCGGCGACGCGCTGGTGCTGCGGGCGGCCACCGAGACGGCCCGGGCGTTCAACCTGGCCATCGCCGCGGGCCGGGGCGTACCGATCGACCAGCAGCGCATCGACACCGCCGTACTGGCCTGTCTGCGGGCCGCCGAGGCGTACGTCGACGACCCCACCCCGTGGATCTCGCTGATCTCGGTGGCCCGTCTGTACCCGAAGGGGGTGCGGCGGCAGGAGCTGGCGCGCTGGTGGGACGAGCTGCACCGGCGCGACCCGTTCAGCGTGGAGGGGCACCTCCAGGTGCTGCACTACTATTCCGCGCGCTGGCACGGCACGCACGGCCTGATGTACGACTTCGCACGGGACGCGGCCGGCGTGGCCCCGCCGGGCTGCCCGCTGCCGGTCCTCGTCCAGTACGCCCGCGTCGAGGAGTACCGCTACGCCCTGGACGCGGCCCACGGGCAGTCGGGGGCCGTGCGTCTCGGCCAGCACTGGGACCACGACGGCGCGATCGCGGACGTACGGCGGACCTTTCAGCGCTGGATCGTGGGCCGCACCGCGGGCACGGTCGCCCCCGGCGAACTGCGCGACCTGCACTACCTGACGCACGCCGCCTGTCTCGCCGGGCTCCCCGACATCGCCGCCGCCCTGCTCAGGATGGCGGGCCGGCGGGCGACCCGCACCCCGTGGTCGTACACCGGGGACCCGGTCAGGCAACTGGCCAAGTGGCACAAGGAGTTCAGTCCGCCGGGCTGAGCTCACGGGGTGGCGGTCGGCCCGTCCGGTCGGCTGCTGCGCTGCTCGGCCATCTCCCGGCTCAGCTCCTCCGTCTCGGATTCGGGCAGCCGCTCGAAACCGTCCTCCGTGATCACCGAAACGATGGGAAAGATCCGGCGGTTGATGTCCGGACCGCCGGTCGCGGAGTCGTCGTCGGCCGCGTCGTAGAGCGCCTGGAGCGCCGTCAGTGCCGCCTCGCGGCGGGACATGCCCCGGTGGAACAGCTTCTTCAACGCGCCCCGCGCGTAAGGCGATCCGGACCCCTCGGCCTGGAAGTCCCGCTTCTCGTACAGCCCGCCGGCGACGTCGAAGCTGAAGATGCGGCCGCGCTCTCCCTCCGGCTTCGACGGGTCGTAGCCGGTGAGAAGGGGGACGACGGCGAGTCCCTGCATGGCCTGGCCGAGGTTGTCGCGGATCATGCCCGCCAGGCGGCGCGCCTTGGCGTTGAGGGTCATCGGCGTGCCCTCGATCTTCTCGAAATGGGTGAGCTCCACCTGGTAGAGCTTGACCATGTCGAGCGCGAGACCGACGGTACCGGCGAAGGCGACGGCGCTGAGGTCGTCCGCCGGATGCACCTTCTCCAGGTCGCGCTGTGCGATGAGGTTGCCCATGGTGGCCCGCCGGTCCCCCGCGATCAGCACACCGTCGCGGTAGGCGAGAGCGAGCACGGTGGTGCCGTGCGGCACCTGGTCGGGGGCGGCCCGGACGCCGTCCGGTAACACGCGGCGCGTGCTGAGCAGTTCCGGGCGATGGGCCGCGAGGAACTCGCTGAAGGACGACGACCCCGGGGTGAAGAACTCCTCGCCCAGGCCCCCGCCGTACTCGCCCCGCGTCATGGCACTCCCCCTTGTCTCCGGGCCGACAACGGGAGTCCTACCTGATCGGTGCGGGCCCAAAACTCCGCCCGGGTCACAGGGCCTTGCGCCGGATCAGCACCCCGAGCACCAACAGGCCCGGCAGCAGCGGCAGCCACACCGTCAGCAGCCGGTACCCGAGGACGGCGGAGGCGGCCCCGGCGGCGGGCGCCCCGGCGGCGGTGAGGGCGAGCGCGAGGGCCGCGTCGAGGGAACCGAGGCCGCCGGGCGTGGGCAGCAGGGCGGCCGCGCTGCTGGCGGCGAGGTAGAGCAGCGCCACCCGCAGCGGCGGCAGCGGCAGGGCCACGGCCTGTGTGACCGCGATCAGCACCACACAGTGCAGTACGGCGAAGGCGAGCGAGCCGCCCCACAGCGCGGCCGCCCGCTGGGGCCGGGCGTGCAGGGTCCTGATGTCCGCGAGGGCCGTGCCGAGCAGCCTCCGGCAGCGCCGGCGCAGCGGGCCGGCCAGCAGCGCGACGGCCACTACGGCGACGGCGGCCGCGCCGAGGGCGACCGGGGAGACGTCCGGAACGCGCAGCACCCCCGGGCAGACGACCGCGAGCGAGGCGATCAGGACGGCCCGGACGATCACACCGGCGGTGCCCTTGACGGCCACGCCGGTGGCCGCGCGGGCGGCCGACAGTCCACAGCGCATGAGGAAACGCAGATTCACCGCGCCCGCGCCGAGACCGGCGGGCAGCACATGGTTGGCGGCGGAGGCGGCGAACTGCGCGGCGACGAGCCGCCCTTGGGGCAGCCGCTCGGGCACCGCGCCCTGCTGCGCGAGCGCGGCGCACAGCCAGGTACCGATGGCCGCCGTCCCCGCCACCAGCAGCCAGCCCTGATCGGCCACGGCCAGCCGCACCGCACCGGTCTCCAGCACCGCCCAGTACCGCCGGGCCAGCCAGATCGCCGCGACGAGGACGGTGAGGGTGAGCGCGGTGTGCCAGTAGGCGGCCCGTCTGCGGGTGGGGGCGGCGGCCAGCGGCTCAGGCGTCATACGGGGCCGCCTGCGCGGACCGCCGGCGCGAGGCGCACGTCCACCCCGTCGAGGCGGTGCAGCTCCCAGCCGCGGGCGTAGGAGGGCGGTCGGCCGCCGGGCACGCTGAGGACGGCGACCGGTTCCTGGCGCGCGGTGCGCAGGATCTCCGCAGTGGTGGTGTTGGCGTTGTTGCCGCGGATCTGCCCCGAGGAACAGCCGGCGTAGTAGGCCAGCGGGATGGCCTCGTGCCCGGTGAGCAGGCAGGGCGGACGCACACCCAGGCCGTGCAGCGCGTCGGCGGTACGGGCCCAGGCGCGGCGGTCGGCGGCGGTGCGGTCGACGGTGCGGTCCAGGACGGCGTACTGCACGGCGAGATGCCCGACAAGGCCCACGGCGAGCAGGGACGCGGCCAGCGGCCGCCACCGCCCGCTCGGCGTGGTGACCAGATGCCGCAGGGCATCGGCGACGGGGACGGCCAGCAGGGCGTACGCGGGCAGCAGGAAGCGGGGCGCCGCGTAGCCGATGAGGAACAGATACGGGACGGCCGCGGTGGTGGCGCAGGCGAGGGGGATCAGGGTGCGCGCGGTGCGACGGGCCCGTACGGCGACCACGAGCCCGAGGACGGCGAGCAGCGGCAGCAGCACCCACCACACGGTGACGACCGGGTTGGGCATGGCACCCGTGCACGGCCGGCACAGGGTACGTCCGACCAGGCCGCGCATCTGGTCGTCGACGGCGAAGTGCCAGCCCAGGCCGCCCTGGACCCGGGAGGCCTCGGAGAGCCGCTCGCGCAGACCGCCGTACGAGGTGTACGCCTCGACCACCCAGGGGACGGCCCCGGCCACGAGGCCCGCCGCGGTGACGAGGCCGAGCCGCCAGTGCCGTACGACCAGGGCTGTGACGAGCAGGGGAAGAGCGACCCAGACGGCGTCGGTCGGGCGCATCACCGCCATGAGGGCGGCACCGACGGCCACGCCCCACAGGGCCCGCCGGTCGGGGCGGCCCGCCGCGCGGGCGCGCAGAAAGCAGCCGACGACGAGCAGGGCGCCGATGGCGACCCAGAGGTTGGGCATGGCCTGGGGGGCGTAGAAGAGGGTCACCCACAGGGAGGCGAACAGGGCGCCGCCCGCGGCCAGGACGCGGATGGGGAAGAGTCCGCGCCAGGCACGCAGGGCGAGGAACAGCGCGAGCCCGGACAGGACGGCCAGATAGACCCGCAGCAGGCCGGTGGAGGACGACCAGGAAGCGACCGGCGCCACGAGCAGGGAGACGCCCCGGGCGCGCGGGGCGCTGAAGAAGGCGGCCGGGGCCTGGTCGCCGACCTGGCTGACGTAGACCGCCTCGTCCCAGCCGAGGCCCATGGACGGGGGCACGAGGACGAGCTGTGCGACGGTGAAGGCGCCGGCCACGGCCGCGAGCAGGGCGTTGCCGCGCATCCGCCAGGACCTGCCGGACACGGCCGCCTCTTCGCGTCGCCGCATACCGACGAGCATGGCGTTCGTGCCGTGGGCCATCGTCCACCCCTTACCGCTACGTGTCGTAGGGCTGCTACGACCCGACAGCCCGGCGGGCCGGAGCCGGCAGCCAGGAAAACGGAGAAAACAGGGACAAACTAACGCGGCTGGTGCGGGGGCGCAGCGTTGAGTTCGGCCAGCTGCCTGACGGGGTCAGTCATGTGGGAACGAGTGCGCAGGCCGAGGGTCAGGCGCGGCCGCGTAGGCGACTTCGGTGCCCGCGGTGATGCCGAGGGAATCGATCTCGAAGGCGGCACCCTGGGCCTGCCAAGTGGCGCCGTAGACGTCCGGTCCGTGAAGGCTCCTCGTGCGGCGGCGGCACGTCGAACGTGATCCGTGCGCGGATCCGGGCTTCGTCGTCGGGCATGGGGCAGCCCCTTCCTCCCCCACCATGGCGACTGCCCGGACGGCCGGAAGTCATCGCAACGGCCTGCTGTGCGGCGCACCGCGGATGACAGACTCGGTCCGTGCCGCAGACCTTCGACGACCTCCTCGCCCGCGCCCGATCCCTCACCGCCTCCGGGCACCGCGCGATCCTCGGCATCGCGGGCAGCCCGGGCGCGGGCAAGACGACACTCGCCGAACACCTGGTACGGGAGCTGAACGGCTCCGCGGACCCATGGGTCGCCCACGTCCCCATGGACGGCTTCCACCTCGCCGACGCCGAGCTGGACCGGCTGGGCCGCCGCGACCGCAAGGGCGCGCCGGACACCTTCGACGCGGCGGGTTACGCGGCCCTGCTGCGGCGCCTGCGCGAGGAAGCTGACGAGGACGTGGTGTACGCGCCGGGCTTCGAACGGGTCCTGGAACAGCCGATCGCGGGCACGATCCCGGTGCCGCCGACAGCCCGCCTGGTGGTGACCGAGGGCAACTACCTCCTGCTGACCACCGGCGCCTGGGCCCGCGTACGCCCCCAGCTCGACGAGGTGTGGTTCTGCGCGCCGCCCGAGGACGAACGCCTGCGCCGCCTGATCGCCCGCCACGAGGAGTTCGGCAAGAGCCACGAGGAGGCGGTGGCGTGGGTCATGAGGACGGACCAGCCGAACGCCGAGCTGGTGGCGGGGACGCGCGGGCGGGCGGATCTGGTGGTGCCGGTGGGGGCTGTGCCGGGGGGTGGATGTGGGGGCTTGAGGTGCGAGGGCGGCGGCCCGGTGCTGCAATTGACGCGAGGGGGCGTCACTGGGGGTAGCCGCGAGGACCAGGAGTGACACCGTGAGCGACGAACTCGAAGAAGTGGGCCCGATCGACTATCTGGTCGTCGAGTTTCCCGGCAACCGCATGACGGGCGAGGGCTTCCCTCTCCTGGTCGGCCTCGTGGACCGCGGCATCATCCGGATCCTGGATCTGATGTTCGTGAGGAAGGACGACGACGGATCCGTGAGCGGCATGGAGATCGCCGACCTCACCGGTGACGGCAGACTCGACCTGTCCGTCTTCGAGGGCGCGTCGTCCGGCCTGCTGGGCCAGGACGACCTCGACGAGGCGGCCAACGCCCTGGAGCCGGGCAGCTCCGCCGGAATCCTGGTCTACGAGAACCGGTGGGCCGCGCCCTTCGCCGCCGCCCTGCGCCGTGGCGGCGCCAAGCTCGTCGCCTCCGGGCGGATTCCCGTGCCCGCCCTTGTCGCCGCCCTCGACGCGGCCGACGCCGCTCGCTGAAAGGGAACAGTCATGCCAGGCCTTCTCCGCGGAGTCGCGCGCACCGCCATCGTGTCCGGAACGGCGACCGCCGTGTCCAACCGTGTGTCCCGCCGCCAGCAGGGCCGATGGGCGGCACAGGAGCGGTACCCGTACGAGGCGGCCCCGCCTCCCCCGGCCTCCTACACCGAGCCGCCGCCGGCCGCGGCGGCCCCCGACATGACGGACAAGATCGAACAGCTCAAGCAGCTCGGTGACCTCAAGGCCCAAGGGGTGCTCACCGAGGCCGAGTTCGAGGAGCAGAAGCGCCGGGTCCTGGAAGCCTGACGGGCCCCTCCATGATCAACACATAACGCACCGGGGGGCTTGCGGCAAGGCCCGGGTCATGCCGCAGAATCACCGGCCTGAGCCAAGATCACAAAAACGGGGGGTCACGGAATGCGTGTGGTGTTCTCGACGTACGGGACGCGCGGGAGCGTCGAGCCGATAGCGGCGATGGCGGTGCGGTTGCGGGAGCTCGGCGCCAAGGTACGAGTGTGCGCGCCGCCGGACGAGGAGTTCGCGCAGCGGCTCGCCGGCCTCGGATTGGAGAGGGTGCCGGCCGGTCGGGCGGTACGGCCGGTGGTGACCATGGTGACGCCCGGGTCGGCGGCGGGGCTGGCGCAGCGTGCGGCCGAGTTGATCGCCGCCCGAGACCAGCCGTACTGGGCCGGCCGCGTGGCCGACCTCGGCATCGGCGCGGTACACGACGATCCCTCTCCGAGCACCGAGTCCCTGTCGACGGCGCTCAAGGCGGTCCTGACCCCCGAGACCCAGGCCCGCGCGACCGCCGTGGCCGGAACGATCCGCACCGACGGGGCGACGGTGGCGGCGAAGCTGCTGCTGGACGGCGTCGGGCACGGCGGGCTGCCGGTGTCCGCGTGAACAATGCGCAGCGTGCAGTCCCCAGGACCGTTCGCTCGGGACTCACTCAGGAAGATCGCTGTCGCAGAGGACCCAGGCGAAGTCGTCCTCGCGCACGCTCTGCCGCCGCTGCCAGGCCCGGCCGCAGTTTTCAGGTCGATCGGTCCCACATACTGACAAGTCCGCCCCCGCACGCCCACGTGAGCCAACCTAGAGCACTTCCGACGGCCGTCCTAGGTGCATACTGGGGAGCAATGACAAAGCATGCTGCACCTAAGCGTCATCTGCCTACCAGCCCCTTCAAGGCCCCGGTCGCCCCGGCTCCCAAGCACTTCGCTGTGGGCGACCAGGTCACCCACGATGTGTACGGCCTCGGCCGGGTCATCGGCATCGAGGACGGCATCGCGGCACTCGTGGATTTCGGATCAGCGCAAATGCGGATCTTGAGCCCGTACGCCAAGATGACCAAGCTGTAGGACCGCCGTGCCCGGTTACGGCACGCCAGGCCCCTTCGGGGACCTGTACCGAAAGAGAGACCTCTCATCGACCTGACGTCGCTGTTCTCCGCTCTGGAAGGGCAGCCCCGCTGCTCCACCGCAGCATCGCCGCCTCCGACCACCAACCCCTTCCAGACCCCGGACTTCGGGGAGGACGAGACTTTCGGGCCCGACGATGTACAGGGGCCTCCCTCGGGCATGCGTGCGGAGCGGCCCGAGGCTGCCTAGCTCTCACGAGCGACGGTGATCTCCACAGCTGGTCGGCTGCGTCTCCAGTGCTGCGGCGCGAGGAGCGCGGCCGTCTCAGTTTCCGCCCCCTCCCGGCACCCGCACCTCGCGCACCCGTCGGCCTGGTGCGTTGCGCTGGGCATACCTACGCCTTCGCATCGAGGACGTCACGGACGGCTGGGGCGGGCCCCGCTGGTCATGCGGGCCGTCCGGCATCGCCGGCTGGTCCCCTGGCAGGGACGCTTTCCTCCCCCGATGCGACCGTCCCCCCAAGCGGCCCTTAGGGTTCCCCCATGGTGATCGCGAGGGTCCGTGAGTGTTTCCCGCGTCGCCGCGGGTGCCGTGGTGCGGGCGGTACGAGTTCCAGAACACCACACCCCCCGCGTTGCGCGAGCCTCTGGACGGCTTTCTCGCCGGTCTGATCCGGTGGGGAGCTGACCCGGACGCGGCGGACGACGACTCGGAGCCCGGTCTCTTCCCTGCCGACCCCGAGCCCTGGCGGCCGCCCACCCCCACACTCGTCCGTCCCCGGCCTCACTGCCGGTCCTGAGCGCCCGGTGGGCCCTGGCCGAGCCGCTGCCAGGGGAGCTTCGTGAGGTCTACGACTCCCGTGCGGCGCGCCCGGGGCGGTGGGTCGCCGACTTCGACGAGTTCGCCGCCCTCGTGTGCCAGAGGGCCGTTGTCGTGGGCGAGGCCGAGCGGCGGGGGTGGGGGCTGCTCGGCCTCCCCGTGTGACCTCACGCCCCCGGAGTCAGCGACTGACTCATCCCCCCAGCGTCAGCGGCGGCTCGCCCGTCGCGTCGCCCGCCGGGTCGCCGATCGTCGCCGTGAAGCTCTCCGTGCGTACGGTCAAACCGTCCCGTGTCTGCCCGAACTCCGGTGTGAACGGGCCGACCCCGCCGTACCGCACCGCGAACACATGCAGGTCCGCGGGCGCCCCCGGAGCCGGTCCCGCCTCCAGTGCCGTCGACGCGACCAGGTGACGCCAGCCTTCGTCGGGGTTGCCGTGGCCGCGGGGGTCGGCGGCGAGTGCGAAGGCCGCCTGTTCCTGGGTTGTGTCCGTGCGGGCGTCGAAGTGGTCCGGGCGGTCCGGCTCCGGGTGGGTCAGGCGGAGTTCGCCCGCCGCCGTCACCTGCGCGGTCGCCGTCCTGCGCACCCGGTCACC
This sequence comes from Streptomyces sp. P17, assembly GCF_032436805.1. NCBI lineage: Bacteria > Bacillati > Actinomycetota > Actinomycetes > Kitasatosporales > Streptomycetaceae > Streptomyces > Streptomyces sp. P17. The sequence continues at coordinate 105,499 of NZ_JAVRBF010000017.1, forward strand.
GTCGTCCGCGGCGTACGGCAGGCCCGCGAGCAGGTACGGCGTCCCCGGGAGCTTCTCCACGGCCACTGTCATCCACAGGCTCGTGCCGTCGGTGACGTACAAGGACCGCACATGGCGCAGGACATGGTCCCGTCCCACGACCGGCTTGGTGACCAGCTTCGCCGTCAGCCCCTCGGCGTGTACGTCCCGGACGCGGACCTCGCCCATCGGGCGGCAGAGCAGGAAGCCGTCGATCACCGGGCCGAAGCCGTGCTGTCGGTTCACCGCGGCCGGGAGGATGTAGGTGTTCGCCGCCTCGATCAGCGAGGGGGTCATACGGGTGTCGAAGGCCACCGACACGTTTCCCGCGCGGAGTTGGTGGCGGGAAGGGGTCCCGGACGGTGCGCGGTGCCACGGTGTCGTGTCCTGGATCTGCCACACCAGCATGAAGGCGAAGTGACCGTCGAGGCCGCCGTCCGGTTTCACCGCGTGGCGGCCCCACCGGGTGTCTCCTCGGTAGCGGCCGATGTCCGCGCCGATACGGCGGCCGAAGTAGCGCAGGCCCAGGACCGACTCGAAGCCCGAGTGCTGCTCGCTGTAGCGCGGTCCGCCGATGTCGAAGCCGCCGGTCGTCAGGCGGGCGTCGATGTAGCGGGCGAGGGTGTCGCCGTCCTCCCCGAAGACGTCCTCGCCGCTCACGCGGTGGGCCTGGGCGAGGAAGGACAGGGAGATCGGGCCGTAGTTGTTGTCGTAGGCGCCGCCGTGCTCGGGAGGCAGCAGTGCGCCTCGGTCGGGTACCCGGTGGGCCCGGATCTCGTCGGCGTACAGGCTCAGCGCGCGGTCGCGGACCGTCTCGGCCTCCGGCGACGGCAGGTGTCCCGCCAGCATCAGGCCGCCGACCACACACCCGATCGCCTGGTTCCCCGCCTCCTGCGGGTTGAAGAACGTCGCCTCCGTCAGCCAGCGCCAGTAGCCATGGCCCAGCTCAACGAGTTCCGCGCGGAGTTCGTCGTCGATCAGGTCGTCCGTCGTCTCCAGCACGTTCACCAGCTGGAGCAGCGCCCACACCGTGCTGGGCCAGTCCCCGATCGGGTGCGCCCCGGGCTCCAGGACGTAACGGGCGTACGGGAGACCGCGGTTGCGTACCTTCAGGTTCGGGTAGCCCGGGTTGTCCTGCGTGTACACCCGCTCCCGCAGGTGGAAGCGGAGGCTGCGCAGGACCGCCTCCGGCAGGCGGGGATCCTTGGTGCGCCGGTGGGCGAGGGCCAGCAGCGACGTCACCCCGAGCGAGGTGTCGCCGATGTCGTCGACGCAGTCGGGGTGCTCCAGGTTGCCCTCGGGAGTGAGGCGCGCCAGGGCCTGCTCCGTGACGCCGGCGAGGACCGCGTCGTAGGCCTCCGGTGTGTCCGGCAGGTGGTGCAACGGGCCGCGCTGGTGCGGGAGATGCATCTGTTCTCAGCCCTTCATTCCCGACGTCGCCATGCCTTCGACCAGCCTCTTCTGGAAGATGAGGAAGCAGATGAGCGTGGGCAGGAGGGCGAGTGTCGACATCGCGAACATCGCGCCGTACGAGGAGCCGCTCGTCTGGTCCAGGAAGAGGGTCAGGCCCAGGGGGACGGTGAACTTGTCGTTCTGCTGGAGGTAGACGAGCTGGTGGAGGAAGTCGTCGTAGGTCCAGATGAAGGTGAAGATGGTCGTGGTGATCAGGGCCGGCTTCATCAGCGGCAGGACGATCTTCCAGTAGATCTGGAGGGGGTTGGCGCCGTCCATCATCGCGGCCTGGTCCAGCTCGCGCGGGATGGAGCGGATGAACTGGACCATCAGGAAGATGAAGAAGGCGTCCACCGCGAGGAACTTCGGCACGATCAGCGGCAGGAACGTGTTGATCCAGGTCAGGTTGTAGAAGATCGTGTACTGCGGGATCAGCACCGCCTGGGTGGGCAGCATCAGGGTGCCGAGCATCAGGCCGAACCAGATCTTCTTGCCACGGAACTCGAAGCGGGCGAAGGCGTAGGCGGCCAGCGAGCAGGAGATGACGTTTCCGATCACCGCGCCGATCGTGACGATCAGCGAGTTGGTGATGTAGAGGGAGAAGGAGTTGCCGGAGCCGCTCCAGCCCTCCGAGTAGTTCTCGGGGCGCAGCGCGTTCGGGATGAGCCCTGGTTGGGTGAAGATCTCGGTGTCGGGCTTGAGGGAGCTGCTGAGCATCCACAGCAGCGGGTAGAGCATGACGACCGCGACGCCGATGAGCACGGTGTGCAGGAAGATACGGCGGCTGCCGGTGGCCGAGCGGAGCTTCGCCAGCGGCGAGGCGTTCGGGGTGATGGCGGACATGGGGTGAAGGACTCCTCGCTCAGACGTCGGGCGGCGTCAGTCGTCGTAATGGACCCAGTAGCGGCCGGCGATGAAGTTGACCGCCGTGAAGCCTGCGATGACCAGGAACAGCACCCAGGCCAGCGCCGAGGCGTATCCCATCTGGAGGTCGGTGAAGCCCTTCTTGTACAGGTACAGCGAGTACAGCATGGTCGAGTTGAGCGGTCCGCCGGAGCCGTTGCTGATCACGAACGCGGGGGTGAACGTCTTGAACGCGTCGATGATCTGGAGGACCACATTGAAGAAGACGATCGGAGTGAGCAGCGGGAGGGTGATGCGGAAGAAGCGGGTGACCGGGCTCGCGCCGTCGATCGCCGCCGCCTCGTACACGTCCTTCGGCAGCTGCTTCAGACCGGCCAGGAAGATGACCATCGGGGTGCCGAACTGCCAGACGGCCAGCAGGACGAGCGTGTAGAGGGCGGTGTCGGGACTGGAGATCCAGTCCTGGCCCTGGATGCCGAACCAGCCGAGGAAGTCGTTGAACAGGCCGTCCCCGCCGAAGACCTGCCGCCACACGATGACGATGGCCACCGCGCCGCCGAGCAGCGAAGGAAGATAGAAGGCCGCGCGGTACAGGCCGATGCCCTTCAGATCCCGGTTGAGCAGCATCGCCACGGCCAGAGCGAGCGCCAGCTTCAGCGGCACGGACACCACGACGTACACGAGCGTGGCGTGCACGGAGTCCCAGAAGACCGGGTCCTCGGTGAACATCCGCTCGTAGTTGTCCGCCCCGACCCACTGCGCGGGCGTGAGCAGGTCGAAGTCGGTGAAGGACAGATACAGCGAGTCGAGCATCGGGTAGATCGTCAGCCCGAACAGCCCGACGAACCAGGGGGCCAGGAAGAGGTACGGCCACCAGCCCCCGCCCCGCCGCCTGGCGAGCCGCCGGCGCATACGGTCGCGCTCCCGCTGGTCGGAGGCGGTCGCCGGGACCGGCGGTTCCTTCACGACCACATCGGTCTTCGCGGTGGTCATACTCATCTCTCCCTGACCCTCTCCCGGTATCTCTCGACGCAGGGCACCGCAGCGCCCCGTCAGGGGCGCGGGGCCGTGTCAATATGCGGCTCTGCCGCGTGGGCGCGACCAGCCACAACGAAACCGCACACGAACGACGGCCTACCGAGGCACTAACCTCCGAGAATCCCCGCGGCCTGATCGAAGAACTCACCCAACTGCGCCTTGATCGACTTCTTGCCGAAGGCGATCGCGAGGTTCGACTGGAACAGCAGATCCCAGATCTGATCGGCCCCCTGCGGCGGCGGCACCGGCGCCGGCAGCGCATTGCTCGCCTTGGAGACCCGCTGCGCGATGTAGTCCGCGTTCTCCATGTTCAGCTTGTCCGTCTCGGTCAGCCCCGAGGCGATCAGATTCCGCGCCTTCTCCGTCGGCGGAATGCCGCGCAGCAGTTGCATGTCCTTGATCGCGGTCTCGGACTGCGCGAAGAAGTTCATGATCTTCACCGAGTCGGCGACCTTCTTGCTCGCCCTGGTGGCGCTGAGCAGCACACCGCCGTTGACGAAGTTGCCCTCGCGGGCGCCGGAGAGGTCGCCCTGCGGGGTGGGCAGGAAGTCCAGCTGCGCGTCGGTGATCGAGCCGCCCGCGCCGTAGACGCCCGAGTCGAAGGTGAACAGGGCCTTGCCGATGACGACCGCGTTCTTGGTGAGGTCGTTGTGCGCGGCGGAGGTGATGGCGGGCGGCGGGCAGGCGTTGGCCTTGCGCATCTCGGCCCAGTACTCCCACCACTGCTGGAGGGTGTCGGAGGTGAAGCCGAGCTTCTTGCCGTCGTCGGTGAAGAAGGTCTCGCCGTGTTCGCGGGCGAAGACCTCGAAGGCCTGCAGGGTGCCGCCACCGCCGTCGTCGACGCCGTAGGTCTTGCCGCCGCTCTTCTTGTAGACGTCGGTGGCGATCTTCTTCAGGTCGGCCCAGGTCCACTCGCGGTCGGGGAGCGTGAGGCCCAGCTCCTCCAGGCCGCTGCGGTTGACGGTGAGCTGGTTGACGCCGATGCCGGAGGGGACGCCGTAGAGCTTGCCGTCGACGGTGCCGGCGGCGAGGAGGGTCTTGGAGAAGCCGGTGAGGTCGAGGGACTTGCCGACGTAGGAGTCGAGCGGGGCGAGGACGCCCTTGCGGGCGTACTGGGCGACCAGGGCGGTGTCCATCTGGAGCAGGTCGGGGGCGCTGCCGCCGGCGATGTTGGTGTTGAACTTGTCGAAGTACCCGTCGTATCCGGAGTAGGTCTCCCGGATCTTGATCTTGGGGTTGTCCTTCTGGAAGGAGGCCAGCGCCTTCTTGTAGGCCGCGTGCCGGTCGTCGCTGCCCCACCAGGTCATGGTCAGGTCGCTGCTGGTGCTGCCGGCGCCGGTGCCGCCGCCGCAGGCGCTGAGGGCGCTGCCGAGGGTGCCGGCGACAGCGAGGCCGCTCGCGGTGCGGAAGAGGGTTCTGCGCGAGATCTGGTGACCCACCGGGTCCTCCCTGGATGTGCGTGACGGATCGCCCGCCGGCCGATGCGGCTCGGGATCCTTGTGGATGGCACCTTCCGGCTTGCCGCGACCTCGCCCGGTCGCGCGGCCCTGGCGGGCGGGGGTGCACGGCCGTCGTCCCTGCCGTGTCCGGACGAGCACGCCCTCGTCCGGCTCGCCGTACCTGTCGTACGGCTCGGTGCCCCGCCCTGAACCGGGTCCCGCCGGTTCAGAAAGCGCTTGTCCGGACATTGGCAGAAGCGGCCGGAGTCCGTCAATGCCTGCCCGTGCCCCCACCGGTCACGGTTTGGATTCCGCGGGCCACCGCGAGCCGGGTGGCCCCGACGACGGTGCCGTTGTCGCCGAGGGCACTGCTCACGACCTCGGTGGGCCAGCTCAGCTCGTCCAGCTCGGCCCGGACACCGGACAGGAGTTGCGGGTGCGCGCCGACGGCACCGCCGAGCACGATCAGGCCCGGATCCAGTACGGCGGCCACGGCGGCGGCGAGCCGGCCGATGTCGGCGGCGTGCCGGGCCACCACGGTCTGTGCCGTGCCGTGGCCCTCGTCGGCGAGGGCGAAGAGGCGCTCGGCGGTGCGCGGGCAGGGCCCGTCGGCTTCCCCCCAGGCCTCGGCCGTACGACGCAGCAGGGACCGCACGCCGATGTGCTCCTCCAGGGCTTCGCGACGCGGTTCGCGGCCCTGGTCCCAGGGGTAGGGCAGGCGGGCCACCTCACCGGCCGCGCCGTTCGCGCCGCGCAGCACCCGGCCGCCGATGACGATGCCGAGGCCGATACCGACGCCGATCCGCAGGTAGCCGAAGGTGTCGCGGCCGATGGCCGCACCCTCGTGCAGTTCGGCGAGCGCCGCGCAGTTGACGTTGTTCTCCAGGTGGACGGGGACGCCCGGGGGCAGGGCCACGGCCATGGCGTCGTAGACGGGACCCGCCTTGGCGGTCGCGGGCCGCATGCCGGTGCCGTCCCGGTCGCGGGTGGTGACATCGCCGATGGCGACGACGATGGCGCGCAGCGGGGCGTCGGCGGGGAGCGCGGCAAGGGCCGTACGCACGGTGTCGGCGGCCTCGGCGCGGGGGCCGTCGCCCTCGGCGAGCGGGGTGCCGTCGAGGGCGCAGCCGTGTACCCGGGTCCGGTCGGGGCCGAGGTCCACGGCGAGGACGGCGCCGGCGGCGGGGCCGAGCCGGTAGACGGCGGCGGAGCGGCCGGTGGCCCCGGAGGCGGTGCCGGAGTGGGCCGCGAGGCCGACGGCCTCCAGCTCGGCGACGGCGGAGGACACGGTCGGTTTCGACAGTCCCGCGTCCGCCGCGAGCCGGGGCCGGGTGGCGACGGACGCCCCGGCCAGCACGGCGAACACCGCACGGGCGCTCTCGCTCAGGTCCATGGTCTCCCCAGGTCGTGCGGTGGCCGTCCGGTGTGGATCCGTCCGGCCGCAAGGATCGTTCGGCGTCGGGTGATCGGGCAATCAGCACCGGGATTTCCGCGCCTCTTGACGCACCCTACTTCGTTAGTTAACTTCCTAACGAACTCCGGCGGTACTCGCCTGCCGCACTCGTCAGAGGCCTGTCCCGAGGCTTCCCGACCGACATCCCGCGGGGATGCGCCACCGCTCGACGCGGTGCGCGCGCCTCGCCCGTGGCACCCTTCGCCAGGTGCCGATTCCCCCTGTCCAGGCACGGTTCGCCCGCCGTCGCAGCTGACGGCAACGACGAAGGAGAATCCGTGCGGGACGCTTCTCCTCTGTCCCCGCTCGTGGTCGGCATCGACGTGGGCGGCACCAAGACGCATCTGCGCGCCGTCGCGGACGCGGACCTGGTCGCCGACCGTGTCCGCGCCAGCAGCGGCCGGCGGCCCCACGACCCCGTGGCCGCCGCCGGCTGGCTCGCCGCGCTGGTCGCCGACGCCCTGCCGGGCGGCAGGCGCCCGGCCGCCGTGGCGGTGGGCGGACACGCCTGCGAGACACCGCGCCAGTGCGCCCGGATCCGTACCGCTCTGCAACTGCACTTCGACGCGCCCGCGCTGGTCGTGGGCGACGCCGACCTGCTCGTCCCCGCCGCGGGCCTGGACAAGGGCGTCGGTCTCGTGGCCGGCGCCGGTTCCGTCCGAACGGCCGCCGCCGTGGGCAGCACGGTGCCGGTGCTGCACGCGGCGGCGCTGCGCGGCCGGTTCGACCGGATCGAGCTGAACTCCGGCCACCTGCGCGCCGTACCCGTCTACACGGCGGAAGGTCTGTCGGTACGACTCCTGAAGCGGTGACGCCTCTGGTGGCGGGAGTTGGTGCACAGTGGGCGCATGAGTCGCCGCAGCACCCCTCCCGCCACCGCGCGGCCGGTCGCACCGCGGGGCGGATGATGGCACGCGAACTCCTGGACACCCGCCGCGCGGCCGTTGCGTCGCCGCAACCGCTGCGTCGGCCCTGGCTCGTGCCGCTCCTGGTGGTCGTGCTGCTCGCCCAGATGGCCGTGGCGATGGTGACGACCGCCGTGCAGCAGACGCCGACCATCGACGAGCCCGTGTACGTGGGTACGGCCGCCGTCTATCTCCACGAGCGCAGCCTGCGCCTCAACCCCGAACATCCCCCGCTGGGCAAGCTGGTCGTGGGAGCAGGAGTGGCGCTCGCCGATCCCCGCTACGACGCCTCCTTCGAGGGTGACCAGGGCCAGGTGGGGCGGCATCTGCTGTACGAGTCGGGCAACGACCCGTGGCGGCTGATGCTGTTCGCGCGCCTGCCGGTGATCGTGCTGACGCTGCTGTTCGGGCTGGTGGTCTTCGCCTTCGCGCGCGAACTGGCCGGGCGGGCGGCCGCGTTGACCGCCCTGGCCCTGTACTGCTTCTCCCCCGACCTCATCGCGCACGGCTCGCTGGCCACGCTGGACGTACCGGCGGCGGGCTTTGTGCTGACGTCGGTGTGGCTGCTGTGGCGGGCGCGTCTGCGGCCACGCCTGTACCTCCCGCTCGCCGGGGCGGCGCTCGGGGCGGCGCTGGCCACGAAGATGAGCGCGCTGCCCGCGGTGCCGGTGCTGATGAGTCTTGCGGCGGTGTCGGTGTGGTGGGGTGCGTCGGGGCTGGGGCGGCGCCTCGCGCTCCGGCGAGCCGCCGCGGGCGCCGCCGTCGTGGCGCTGGTCGCGGTGGCCGTCGTTTGGGCCACGTATCTGGTGGTCGATCCGCGGTTGCGCTGGGCGCCGGAGCAGGAAGTCCCTTCGGTGCACGGACTGCGGGGCCTGGCCGTCGAGCTGCTGCCCTTCCCGGAGGCGTACCGGGACGGGATGCGGATCCAGTTCGCCTTCGAGGACCAGCCGTGGCAGGGGTTCCTGTTCGGGCGGCTCTACACCGGCTCGCTCTGGTACTACCTGCCGGCCGCGCTGCTGGTGAAGACCCCGCTCGGGATGTCGGCCCTGTGGCTGGCGGGTGCCGTGGCGGTCCTGGCGGTACGGCGGCTGCGGCCCGCGGCGCCGTATCTGCTCGTGCCCACGGCGGTGCTGCTGGCCGCGGCCATGCAGGGGTCGCGGGACTTCGGGACGCGGTACGCGGTGTTCGTGCCGATGTTCCTGGCGGTGGCGGCGGGCTGTGTACTGGTGGCCGGGAGCGGCCGGGTGCGGGTGCGCGCCGCGGTGGTGACGGCGGCACTGGTGGCATTCGTGGCGGTCAGCTCGCTGCGGACGTTTCCCTACTACCTGCCGTACTCCAACGAGGCGTTCGGCGGGCCGGCGAAGACCCATCAGCGGCTGCACGACGCGGCGGTGGACTGGGGGCAGGACCTGGGCCGGCTGGCGGACCGGCTGCGGGAGCGGTACGAGGGCGAGCGGATCTGGCTGGTGTACAAGGGCAGTGGTGTGCCGTCCTTCTACGGCATCGAGGCCGCCGATCCGCGAACGGTGCCGGCTCGGGAGGTACGCGGGCTGCTGGTCGTGTCGGACACGTCGGTGGCCAAGGCGACCGGGCAGCTGGCCGAGTTGATCGACAGCAGTCGTCCGATCGATACGGTCGGGCACTCGATCACCATTTATCGCAGGTGAGCGTTGTGATCAGCGCCCCTGTCACGCGTGCCTGATCGCTCCGCATGCGCTCAGCGCGCTCCTGATGCCCACTTTCAACCTCCTGGTCAGCACGGTGCGTGAGCTATGTTGAGGCACTGTGGAAGACAAAGGAGGCGCACCGGTGCCATCGCCGCAGCAGGCACGCGCACAGGCATCCGCGATCACCTCGGGAAAGACCGCTTCAGAGGCGGAGGCCTCCCCGACTTCCCAGCTCAGAGCGCTCTTCGACGGCCCCCATCTGTCCCCGGGCCAGCGGCGCATCGCCCAGTACCTGATCGAGAACATCACCGAGGCCGCGTTCCTGTCGATCACCGATCTCGCCGAGCGGGTCGGGGTCAGCCAGCCCTCGGTGACCCGCTTCGCCGGCGCGGTCGGCTTCAGCGGTTACCCGGCGCTACGGGAGAAGCTCCAGTCGATCGCCCTCGGCGCCCTGGCGGGGGGCGCGGCCGAGGAGAACAGCAGCAACGAACTCCAGGCGGCCGTCGACGCCGAGATCGACAACCTGGAGAACCTGCGGCGCGACTTCGGCAACCCCGACCAGGTGATCGAGGTGGGCCGCGAGCTGTCCCGCTCGACCCCGTTGACCATCCTGGGCCTGCGCATCTCGGCGTCGCTCGCCGAGTACTTCGCCTACGCGGCGCGCCGTATCCACCCCGACGTGCGGCTGGTGACGCGGGGCGGCAGCGTCGCCTACGACGCGCTGCTCCAGTCGCGCGAGGCGGGCGGCACCTGGGTGCTGGCGTTCTCGATGCCGCGGCACGCGCAGGAGACCCTCACGGCCGTGCGGGTGGCGCGCAGCGCCGGGCTCAAGGTCGCGCTCGTCACCGACCTGGCGCTCGGCCCTGTGGCCGACTCGGCGGACGTCGTCTTCGCCACCGGCACCGGATCCCGGCTGGTCTTCGACTCCTACGCCGCGCCCGGCGTGATGGCCGCGGCGCTGCTCCAGGCCATGACCGACGCCGACCCCGAGCGCACCCAGGCCCGGCTTGAGGAGTACGAGCAGATCTCCGACCAGCACCAGTTCTTCCTCAGGGACTGACGCGAGCCGGGGACCCAGGAGCCGTCCCCCGCCACCGCCGCCAAACCGGAGCACAGGGGCATCATCCACCCCTTTTCGAGCATGAATGTTTTCATACGTCTTGCAAAGCGGACGGCATATATAAATACTGCTCCACGCCGCACCCGCCCGCAGAAAGCCGACGGTCCGCTCTGCGCACGTCACCCCATCCGCCGTGCGCACGCCGTCAGCCCCGCGGGCTCCGCGACGGGCACCCTCAGAGCCGCCGTCTCCTACCCGCGTCGGCGCCCGGGGTGTTCAGCCGGGCGGCCCCGGTCATCCCCTAGGCCGGGGCCGCCCCGACCTCGTCGGACCACCCTCACGACGCCGCACACGGAAGCGATCACCATGACCCTGATGACCACGCGGATCACGTCGGACTGGCCCTGCCAGGTCAAGGCGCCCGGCAGCTACGACTGGGAGCGCTCGGCGGCCAAGTGGCTGCGCGAGCTGGTGCCGGCGCGCTACGCCAGTTACCCGGCACTGATCCGCCACCCGGTGCTGCTCGCCCGTCATGCGCAGCTCCAGGTCCAGCAGGAGATCCGGGTCGCCCGCACCGCGCTGCAGACCGCGCGGGCCGATCTCCCCGCGCTCGGCATGCCCGAGTCGGTCATCGAGCACACGATCAAGCTGTACGCGGCCGAGGTCATGCAGCTGCAGCACATCGCGCGAAGCGTGCGGGCGGTGTCGCAGGCCCTGGCCGACCGCCGCTGACGCCTTCGCCGGTCAGTCGTCGTCGCGGTGCCGCCAGTACCAGACGGCGCCCACGACGAGGGCCAGCAGGAAGACGACGGGCAGCGCCAGGCCCGGGATGCGGGAGCCGTTCATCGGGGGGCCTTCGGATCGGAGCGGGCCGGGCGCCGGGTGCGCGGCGCCCGTTGCCCATGCTGATGCCCGCCGACATGCTGTCCGAGCCCTTTTCCGCATCCCTTGCCCGGCGTTCGAGTAGGCCCGCCGGGTCTCGTCAGTCGCCGAACGCCGGCGTGCGGGACTCCAGTGCGAGGCGGGTGTCGTTGCCGTAGACGCCGGTCTCGTCGCCGCTGATGCCGTACCAGAGCTGGAAGCGGGCCACGGCCTCCGTGAGGGTGGTGTCGTAGCGGCCGCCGGCGGAGCCGGAGGTGTACACGTCCGGGACGCTCAGCAGGCGTTGCTTGAGCTCGGTGACCTCGGGGCCGGTGTCGCCTTCGCGGAGGGTGCCGGGGCCGTCGGGGTCGGGGACGTGCGAGACCGTGGAGGGCTGCGAGGGGGCGGGGGGTGGCGGGGCGGCGTTGTCGTCCTCGTCGGGCGGCAGGACGAGGGCGCTGCCGAAACCGATCAGGGCCGCGGCGGTCACCGCGATCGCGACGGCGGCTCGGGGCAGCGGGCGGCCGGACCGGCGCGGGCCGCGGCCGGTGTCGCCGGGGACGGGCGGCAGTTCCTGGGTATCGGCCTCGGAGCCGTGAGGCGGGGTGGGCAGCGGGACGGGCTCGTAGCCTCCGGAGTCCTGATCCGGCTCGCGGAACAGGTCGGCGAGGGCGTCGGTGCGGCGGGGGCGCAGGACTCGGGCCGGTTCCAGGGGTGGGCCGTTGTTCTCCACGGTTCGTTTCCTTCCGTCCCGTGCGCGGGGGCGAAAATCACTCCGCCGAGTGATACGGGACCGCCCCTCCTGGGGTTCAGCCGCCCGCGTACCGAGAAGCGATCGATACGCTCAATTCAGCCAGAGTTATTGAGCGTTTGATCGACGGCGTGCTAGAAAGCGCCGTCATGACGACTCGTTGGTCACGTCGCGGCCTTCTGGCCGCGAGCACCGCTACCGCGCTCGCCCTCACGCTCTCCACTCCTGTCGGCGCCGCCGAGGAGGCCGACGAGTTCGCGACGCTGCGGGCCAAGTGGCGCACGCTGCTGCTCGGCGAGGGGTTCAGCCCCACCGCCGAGCCCTTCAAGAGCCGGCTCGCGGAACTGGGCAGCACCGCCGGCCAGTTGCGGGCCTCCATGACACCGGCCTCCGGGTCACTGTGGCCGGACCTGGTGTACGCGGACCCCGAACCCGACACCGATCAGGATTCGTACGGCTACTCGGGCAACCTGAACGCCAGTTACAACCGGCTCAACACGCTCGCCCAGGCGTACTGCCAGCCCGGCACCGGACTGACCGGCGACACCTCGCTCAAGACCGCCATTCTGACCGGGCTCGATCACCTCTACTCCGAGGTGTACAACGAGAACCAGACCCGCTACGGCAACTGGTACAGCTGGCAGATCGGCGCCCCTCAGGCGCTGCTGGACACTTGCGTCCTGATGTACGACTCGCTCACCGCCGCGCGGCTCACCGACTACTGCGCGGCGGTGGACCACTTCGTGCCCGACTCCGCGGTCGCCAACTACACCGGCACCAGCACCGGGGCCAACCGCGTCGACCTGTGCCGGGTGCTGGCGCTGCGCGGCATCGTCGGGGGCAGCGCGGCCAAGGTGGCACTCGCCCGGGACGCTCTGTCCCCCGTCTTCCCGTATGTCACCAGCGGGGACGGGCTGTACACCGACGGATCGTTCATCCAGCACACCACCGTGCCCTACACCGGCTCCTACGGCTCGGTGCTGCTCGGCGGGCTCGGGATGCTGTTCGCGCTGCTCAACGGGTCGAGCTGGGCCGTCACCGATTCCAAGCGGCAGATCGTGTTCGACGCCGTGGAGAACGCCTGGGCGCCCTTCCTCTACAACGGCCTCGTCATGGACGGCGTGTCCGGCCGGGCGATCAGCCGGGGCGTGTCCGCCTCCGACAGCAAGCAGATCCAGCAGAACGATCACCTGCGCGGTCATCCGATCCTCGCGTCGATCGTTCTGCTCGGCCAGGGAGCGAGCGCGACGGAGAACGCGCGCTGGCGCGGACTGGTGAAGGGCTGGCTGCAGCGGGACTACTACAGCCCGCCGATGAACAACCCGTCGATCGGACTGACGAACCTGGCCCGCCTCAAGTCGGTCCTGGACGACACGTCGATCACGCCGATCGCCGAGCCGACCGGCCACCGGCTCTTCACCACCATGGCCCGGGCCACCCACCGCAGACCCGGCTGGGCGGCCTCGCTCAGCATGGCGGACCGCAGGATCACCTACTACGAGACCGGCAACGGCGAGAACCTGCGCGGCTGGCACACCGGTTCCGGAATGCTCTACTGGTGGGGCGACACCTACGGCAACGGCCAGTACAGCGACGCCTTCTGGCCCACGGTCGACCCCTACCGGCTGCCCGGCACCACCGCCTCGCGCAAGGTGCTCGCGGACGCGGCCGGCGGCGACTGGGGTGTCTCCCTGCCCGACGTCAACTGGGTGGGCGGCACCACCGACGGACAGCGCGCGGCGATCGGCCAGTACCTCAAGGGGCTGCAGTCCACGCTGCTCGCCAAGAAGTCGTGGTTCTTCCTCGACGACACCGTGGTGTGCCTCGGCGCCGGTATCCGCTGCACCGACGGGACAGCGGTGGAGACCACGGTCGAGAACCGCAATCTCGGCCCCACCGGCAACACGTCCTTCACGGTGGACGGCACCACCAAGCCCCTCGCCTACCCCTGGTCGGAGACGCTCACCGGCGCCAAGTGGGCGCACATCGGCGGCCACGGCGGCTATGTCTTCCCCGGCGGGGCCACGATCAAGGCGCTGCGCGAGGCGCGCGACGGACGCTGGAGCGACATCAACAAGGGCGGCTCCACCGCCGTGCTGAACCGCAAATACCTGACGATGTACGCCGACCACGGCACGAACCCGACCGCCGGCACCTACGCCTATCTGCTCATGCTGGGCGCCACAGCGGCGCAGACCCAGGCACGGGCCGCCGCCACCGGCTGGCTGACCGTCCTCGCCAACACCAACGACCAGCAGGGCGTGGCAGTTCCCTCGCTGGGCTTCACCGGGGTCACCTTCTGGTTCGGCGGCACCGTCGGGGACCTCGTCGCGAGCAACCCGTGCTGCGTGATGATCAACGAGCGGAGTGACGGCACCGCGGTCATCTGCGTCAGCGATCCGATGCGGATGCAGACGAGCCTGACCCTCACCTGGAACCGCGCGGTCGCCTCGGTGACGTCCAAGCCGGCCACCGTGACCTCGGCGACGACCGGCTCCTCCCTCCGGCTCACCTTCGGCGACCTGAGCGGGACCGCGGGCGCCACCCAGCGGATCACCGTCCGGCTCGCCTGAACATCCCGTGCAGGGACGCCCTCATCGCCCCGACGAAGGCGTCCCTGCGCTCCTCGCTCAGCGCGTCCAGGGACAGATACGGGTTGAGGTCCTCCAGCTCCACCAGCAGCAGCTCCCCGCCGGCGGCACGGCAGGCGTCGACGCGCTGGATGCCGTGGCCGATGCCGTTCCAGTCGATGAAGCGCCCGGCGAACTCCAGGTCGGCGCCGGTGGCTTCGTACGGCTGGAGCTCCCAGCGCCGCTGCGGGTCCGGGGCGTACAGGGCGTACTGGAAGTCGCGGTCGACGAAGTAGAAGGAGACCTCGTAGGAGAAGTCCACGCACGGCTGGACGAGGACGCTGCCGTCGGCCAGCTCGCGGGCCCGCTCGGCGGAGACGATCTCCAGGCCTATCGAGTCCGCGCCGAGCTTGGGCTTGACGACATACCGCTCGCTCACGGGCAGCCGCCGCAGGTCCTCGGGGCGGTCGACGGTCGGGATGACCGGGAAGCCCATGGTGGTCAGGTCGAGCAGGTACTGCTTGCCCGCCATGTCGCCCCGCCCGGACAGCTCGTTGTAGACGAGCGCCCCGGTGTCGGCCGCGCGCCCGCGAAACGCCTCGTAGGCCTCCGGGTACTCCAGCACCGGCCCGCTGTTGCGCACGACGACGGCGTCGAAGCCGTCCATCAGCGCGGCCGCCTCCCGCGGATGGCACAGCGCGAGGTCGAAGTCCTCGCGCAGCCGGGACGTGAGGTAGATGTCCTCGTCGCAGTACCGGCGCCCGCGGGCCGGATAGGCCAGGTCGGTGACGTAGAGCAGACGGCGGCGGGCGGACGGCATACGGGCTCCTCGAGGGCGGACGGGAGGCGATCGTACGCACGCCGGTGCTCACCGAACAAATGTCTGGTTAGGCGTCACAGCCCCGCCGCCCACAGCTCCCGCCTGCCGATTTGCGCAAGGCCCCGGCGCACCGTGCGCCGGGGTCCCGGCTCGATCGGCGTGTACGAGGGGACGGCGAGGACGCGGCAGCCGGCGGCCTCGGCGGCGGCGACGCCCATGGGCGAGTCCTCCACGGCGAGGCAGGCGGCGGGATCCACGCCGAGGGCGCGGGCGGCGGCGAGGTAGGGGTCGGCGGCGGGCTTGGTGCGCGGGGTCTCGCCCTCGGCGACCGTGATGCGGAACCGGTCTGCGCCGAGCGTCTTGAGCACCGTGTCCACGACCGGGCGCGAGGACGCCGAGACGAGGGCGGCCGGGATGTCCAAGTCCTGGAGCAGGTCGAGGAGTTCGAGCGCTCCGGGAAGTGGGGTGGCCTCGCGCTGTACGGCCGTCAGGAAGCGGGCTTCGAGATCCGCGGCCAAGGTCCGCGGGTCCTCGGAGCGCAGGAGGGCCGCGGTGTCGGCGGCCGAGCGGCCGAGGGCCTGGAAGAGGTCGTCCGGCTCGATGTCCGGCGCGGCCTCGCGGACCGTGCGCAGCCACAGCGACTCGGTGTCGACGAGCGTGCCGTCCATGTCCAGGAGCACGGCGTGCGGGGCGGCCGCGAAGGGCATCCCGTCGAGCGTCCAGTGCCGGTCGGGATGGCGGCCCAGGGAGGCGAACACCTGGGCGGCGACGTCGGCATGGCGCAGGGTGCGGGTCGGCGCGCCGATGCCGGGGCCGGCGGCGGCCAGCCACGCGGTGCGCTCCACGGCCGTACGGCCGCCGTGGCCGCCCGCGTCGACGTGGCCGTGGTCGGTGACGACGAGGACGGTCCAGCGCTCATCGGGGTACGACGGCCGGGAGCGGACCGCGTCGAGCAGGCGGCCGAGGCGGGCGTCGGCCCGGCGGATCGCCGTCTCGTAGGCCTCGCCGCAGCCCAGGATGTGCGCGGTCTCGTCGGGTGCGCCGAGGTAGACGAAGGAGGCGGCCGTGTCGTCGCGGGCGTCGGCGAGGACGCGTACCGCCGCGCCGGTGATCTGTTCGTCGCAGTGCTCCCAGGCCTCGGGGGTGTCGGCGGTCGGGGAGACGTACACGGACCGGGAGGGGGCGGCGAACAGGGGGCCGCCGGCGCGGGCCTGCAGCAGGGGCTGCCAGCCGGCGGCGACGAAGGTGCGCAGGCCGTCCTGGACGGCGAGGCGGGTGGTGAAGTCGGGGAAGACGTCGAGGCGGTGGCCGGTGAAGTCGTTGCTCCACACGCCGTGCCGGGCGACCGTGACACCGGTGACGACGGTCGCCCAGCACGGGCCCGACATGGTCGGCGTCGCCTCGTCCACTTCGATCGGGGCGAGGAAGCCCTCGGCGGCCAGCGCGTCGAGGTGCGGGGTGGACAACCGGTTCACGGTGTCGAGGCGTACGCCGTCGATGCCTACGACCAGGACGCGGTGGGCGGCGTCGGGCATGAAGGTCCTTTCCTGCGGCGGGTGTTCAGGCCGAGCGGATCAGCTCGTCCGGGGCGACCTCGTACGCCAGCGGCCGGCCCTGGGCGAAGCGGGCGACCTCGTCGACGGCCCAGTCGGTCATCCGGCCCAGTTCGTTGCCGAGGGAGCCGGCGATGTGCGGGGTGAGCAGGACGTTGGGCAGGGTGTACAGCGGTGAGTCGGCCGGGGGTACGTCCGGTTCGGTGACGTCGAGGACGGCGTGCAGGCGGCCGGTGACCAGGTGTGCGGTGAGCGCGTCGGTGTCGACGAGGTTGCCGCGGGCGGTGTTGACGAGGGTGGCGCCGTCCTTGAGGAGGGCGAGGCGGCGGGCGTCGAACATGTGGTGGGTCTCGGGGAGTTGCGGGGCGTGGATGGACACCACGTCGCCGCGCCGGGCCAGTTCGTCCAGGCCGACGCGCTCGACGCCGAGGGCGCGGGCCTCGTGGGCGTCGACATAGGGGTCGTAGAGCAGGACGTCCAGGTCGAAGGGGCGCAGCAGATCGATGACGCGGCGGCCGATGCGGGAGGCGCCGATGATGCCGACGGTGCGGTGGTAGTTGCCGTGTCCGCTGTAGTACGGCAGCAGGTCGGGGTGGGCGCGGGTGTCGGCGTAGACGCGGGCGATGTCGAGGACGCGTTTGCCGGCGAAGAGGATGGCGGCGAGGGTGAACTCGGCGACGGGCAGGGCGTTGGCGGCGGCCGCGGAGGAGACCGCGATGCCACGGTGCCAGACGGCGTCGGTGACGTGGTGCTTGACGGAGCCCGCGGCGTGTACGACGACGCGCAGCCGGGGCATCAGGCACAGCGCGTCCTCGGTGAGCAGCGGGGCGCCCCAGTGGGTGAACAGGACCTCTGCGGCGGCGAGTTGGCCCGGGTCGGCGGTGGCGAGGTCGGTGATCGTGGTGGTCGTGTCCACCTGGGCGACGGTGTGCAGGCGGTGCAGGGCGGTCTCGGCGAGGAGCTGGCGATGGATGCCGGTGCCCATGGCCAGGACGGTGTGGGGGCGCGGGGCGGTGTTCAGGGGGGTGCCTTCCGGTGCGGGCATCGTCACTTCACCGCGCCGGCGGTCAGCCCGGAGCGCCAGAAGCGCTGGAGGCAGACGAAGGCGACGATCAGCGGGACGACTGCGACGAGGGAGCCGGTGATCACGAGCGAGTAGAACTCGGGCTGCTGCTGGGTGACGCTGTTCCACATGAACAGGCCGAGGTTGACCGGGTAGAGCTCTTCGTCGTTCAGCATCACCAGGGCGCCGAAGAAGTTGTTCCAGCTGGCGGTGAACGAGAACAGGAAGATGGTCATGAAGCCCGGCGCGAGCATGGGCAGTCCGATGCGGGCGAAGGTGCGCAGTTCGCCGGCGCCGTCGACGCGGGCCGCCTCCAGGACCTCGCCGGGGACATAGCCCTCGGAGAAGACACGGGCGAGGTAGACGCCGAAGGGGTTGACCAGGGCGGGCAGCAGCAGCGCCCAGTAGGTGTTGACGACACCGGCCTTGGTGGCCAGCAGGTACATCGGCAGCTGGATGACCGTGGTGGGGACGAGGACGCCCCCTAGGACCAGGGCGAACAGCTTCTCCTTGCCGCGGAATTCGTACTTGTCGAAGGCGTAGCCGGTGGCGACGCAGAGGAAGGTGGAGACGGCGGAGCCGACGACGGAGTAGAGGATGCTGTTGCCGAACCAGCGCAGATAGATGCCGTCGTTGAAGGTGAAGACGCGTTCGAGGTTGCTGAACAGGTTGAAGTCGCCGAAGGAGAAGCCGGAGGTGGCGAACAGGTCGCGGTGGTTCTTGGTGGCGGCGAACAGCAGCCAGCTGATCGGCATCAGGGTGTAGAAGGCGGCGACGATCAGCATGCCGTTGACGAAGCCCTTGGAGAGCAGGGCGCCGGCCGGGCGGCTACGAGCGGTCGTCGTGCGCTCGGGGGCGGCCGGGGTCTTGGCGGTGGGTGCGGTGTCCTGGGTGAGGGTGCTCATTGCGCGGCCTTCCACCGGTTGCCGAGGCGGGTGACGAGGTAGGAGAGGGCGACGCCGAGGGCGGCCAGCATCAGGGACGCGGCGGCGGCCAGGCCGTAGTCGTGCTGCACGAAACCGGCCTTCCAGATGTAGAGGGTGGGGGACCACTCGGTGTCGATGGCGGGGGCGCCGCGCTGGTTGAGGAGCTTGGGTTCGGTGAAGATCTGGATCGCGCCGACGCAGGTGAACAGAACGGTCATGACGACCGCGGAAGCGATCATGGGGACCTTGATCTGCAGGGCGGTGCGCAGGGCGCCTGCACCGTCCACGACGGCCGCTTCGATCACTTCGCGCGGAACGGCCTGCAGGGCGGCGTAGAAGATGACCATGTTGTAGCCGGTCCACTGCCAGGCGGTCAGATTGACCAGGGACGTGAGCACATGGTCGCTGCGGTAGAAGTCCCAGGAGCCGCCGAGCGCGCCGATCCAGTCGAGCACCGGGCTCAGACCGGGCGTGTACAGATAGATCCAGATGATCGAAGCGATCAGTCCGGGGATCGCATGCGGCAGGAACAGGGCGAGTTGGAAGAACCGCTTGGCGCGGGCGAGCGCGGAGTCCACCAGCAGGGCCAGGGCGAGTGAGCCGCCGATCATGACGGGGATGTACAGGGCGCAGTAGAGCGCGATGTGTCCGAAGGAGGCGCGGAAGCCGGAGTCGGACAGGGCCTTGGTGTAGTTGGTGAGGCCCGCGAACACCCGCTCGGTGCCGCCGAAGCCGAGTCCGGAGGAGCGCTCCTGGAACAGGCTCATCCACACCGCGTAGGCGATGGGCGCCGCCATGACCGCGGCGAACAGCACGAAGAACGGGACGATGAACAGGGCGGCGGCGCGGCGCTGGCTGCGCCGCAGCTTCGAGGCGGCGGGGGGCCGGGGCGCGGGTGCGCGTTCGACCGCGGGGCGCACGGCTGGGGCGGACGGTGCTGCCACAGGGGCTCCTTGGCGGGGGTTGGGCGGCGGGCGGGGGGCGGCTGCGGGAGTCGGGGGCGGAGGGGCGGAGAGGGCTGGTCGCCGGTGGTGCCGGGCTTCGGAGGCGGAGGGAATGGTCGCCGGTGGTGCCCGGCGTCGGAGGCGGAGGGATGGTCACCGGCAGTGCCGGGCTTCGGAGGCGGTCAGCGGCGAAGGGCGGAAGGCGGAGGGAATCCGGTCACCGGCGGCGAAGGGCGCCGGACGCGGAGGCAGTCGGCGTGGGCCGCCGGGCGGGCAGCGGAGGCGGTCAGCGGCGAAGGGCGGAAGGCGGAGGGAATCCGGTCACCGGCGGCGAAGGGCGCCGGACGCGGAGGC